>JAEWGK010000138.1 GCA_023388385.1 Actinomycetes bacterium
CGTTAGGGTGAACCACAGAAGACCTCCTGTGTGGCTGGGTTGGATTAAGGCACTTCCCATTCCACATTGGAGGTCTTCGTCATGTGGTCGGATCGCATAGATTCGACCAACGTCTCCGGTCAGTACATCTAGGAGTTGGTTGGTAACCCCAGACAAGCACAGGGACGGCCTTCCCCCTTGTGTTCTCCCGGCTACCGCCGGCGGTGGTGGTGCCCCGCGCAGCGTTCACAACCTCACGGGACACTACACCTAGCCGCAATGGGGTGGATGGACTCGACCAGTAACGTCCCGCAAGGACGTCAGCCGTCGACGCAGCGGGAAGGCGTGATCTGGCTGCCAAAGCTCGCAACGGACCTCTTCTTTGTGACCTTGAATAAACACCATCGGCATTACAGCCCGACAACGATGTACGAGGACTACGCTGTTACTCGAAGTGTGTTCCATTGGCAGTCTCAGTCCACGATGTCAGCAGACAGCGTGACGGGACGGCGTTACCAGCATCATCAGGAGCAAGGAACGAACGTTGTCCTTGCGGTGCGTGGCGAAAACTCCGATGCGGTAGGAGATGGAGCGCCGTACGTTCTGGCAGGTCCGATGGACTTCATTTCCTGTGAAGGCGAGAAGCCGATGTCAATCGAATGGAAGCTTCATCGGCCTCTCCCCGCTGATCTCTTTGAGCAAGCCCAGGTAGCCTCCGTCTAACCCGCCCCCTCTACCATCGCCGGTCCGCCACCTGCGCCGATCATGTCCTTCACCGAGGTGCCCGACATACCCAGCCGGCGCATCTCCGTGATGAGCCCCACGGCGATGTCCGCCGCCCTCCGGTAGCCCAGCCCGTCTGGCGGGTGGACGTTGGAGATGCAGTTGCGCATCCCGTCGCCGATTCCCGCGTGCGGCCGGTGCGTGATGTACAGGCCCAGGCTGTGCGGCACGGACAAGCCGGGGCGCTCGCCGATGATCATGATCACCGTCTCCCACCCGCGGGCCTCCGCGATGTGGTCCGCCAGCGCCACGCGGGATTGCTGGGCGACGACCGGCCGGCCGACGGTCCAGCACCCGCCGTCGGCCTCCGCCAGCGCCGCCGACAGGGCGTCCCATAGCCCGGGGCCGTGTTCGGCCAGCGCCGCCGGGGACAGACCGTCGGCGAAGACGACGCCGACGTCGGCGTCGTCACGCTCCAGCGCAGCCAGATCGCCCGGGTCCGGCAGTCGTCCGAGATCCGGGCGCGTCAGGTACTCCTGGCGGTCGGCGGCCCGGGAGCGGACGATGGGGGCGTCGCCAAGGCCCGGTAGCGATGACGGTGACGGCGAGTGCACCGCATCGCGGGCCAGCGCATGCGCCGCGGCGAGCTCCAGCCGCGCGGCGGTCGGCTGGACGCCTCCCGCGCGCCCCAGCCCTACGCGGGCGGGGGAGGCGGCGCGCAGCGCCGGTGGGACGGGCAGCCTCACAACGGAACCACTCATGCCGACCTCACCTCCCCGGCGCCGCGGGCCGGCACGCCCGGGGCGGCGATCTCCAGTACCGCGGACGGGTCGAGCCGACCGGCGCGGGTGATGCCGGCCTGCTCCAGCCAGTCCTCGAATTCGGGCGCGGGGCGCAGACCGGTCGTCGCCCGCAGCATGGCGACGTCATGGTGGGCGAGCGACTGGTAACCGAGCATCACGTCGTCGGAGCCCGGCACCGTGATGACGAAGCCCGTGCCCGCCGCCGCCAACAGGTGCAGCAGCGTGTCCATGTCGTCGGAGGCCGCCTCCGCGTGATTGGTGTAGCAGACGTCGACGCCCATCTGGATGCCCAGCAGCTTCCCGCAGAAGTTGTCCTCCAGCCCGGCCCGGATGATCTGCCGGCCGTCGTGGAGGTACTCCGGGCCGATGAAGCCGACGACCGTGTTGACCAGGAACGGATCGTAGGCTCGTGCCAGCCCGTAGGCGCGCGCCTCCAGCGTCTGCTGGTCCACCCCCCGGCCGTCCGGGGTGCGGTGGGCGCCGGCGGACAGACACGAACCCTGGCCGGTCTCGAAGTACATGACCTGGTCGCCGACCGTGCCGCGGCGCAGCTCGCGGGCGCCGGCCAGTGCGTCGTCCAGCATGTGCTTCTCGACGCCGAAGCCGCGCATCGTGCCCTCCGTGCCGCCGATGGACTGGAAGGGCAGGTCGACGGGGGCGCCGTCCTCGATGAGCTTCAGCGTCGTCGTGATGTGGGACAGGACGCAGGACTGGGTCGGGATGCCGTGCGCCCGCCGGACCTCATCGACGAGGTGCAGCAGGCGTCGGGTCGCCGCCGGGGAGTCCGACGCCGGGTTGATGCCGATGACGGCATCACCCGCGCCGAGCAGCAGCCCGTCGAGGATGGACGCAGCCACGCCCGCGGGGTCATCGGTCGGATGATTCGGCTGCAGGCGGGTGGCCAGGCGCCCGCGGCCGCCGATGGTCGTGCGGAACCGTGTGATCACCTCGATGGCAGAGGCGACGTGGATGAGCTCCCCGTTGCCCATGAGCTTGGAGACGGCCGCCGCCATCTCCGGCAGGATGCCCGGCGCGACGCGGGCGAACGTCTCCGCCGCGTCGCGGGAGTAGGCCACGGCCAGCAGCCACTCGCGGAAGGCCCCGACGGTGAGGTGGGAGATCTCGGCGAAGGCGGCGTCATCGTGTGTGCTCATGATGACCTCGGAAACCCAGTCCACCTCCGGGTCGATGAGGGGCCGGTCGCGGAAGTCGGTCAGCGGCACGTCCGCCAGCGCCATCTGAGCGGCGACGCGCTCGGCGGCGGATGAGGCGGCGCACCCGGCGAGCTCGTCGCCGGAGCGCTGCGGGCTCGCCTTCGCCAGCAGCTCCGCCAGGTCGGCGAAGCGGTGGACCACGCCGCCCACGATCGCGGAGTACGTCATGCGTGGGCCTCCTCGTAGTTCGCCTCCGCTTCGAGCGTGTACAGGCGGACGCGGCGGATGACGGCGTAGACGGCCGTCGCGCCGATCAGCACCACGGAGAGCACCAGGCCCAGCGTGAGGTCGTTGACGAACGTCGCCGCGGCCGCGAAAACGGCCAGAGCCAGTGTGATGCCCGAGGTGACGCGGCCGCCCGGGGTGCGGTAGGGCCGCTCGATGTCCGGGCGGCGGCTCGCCAGCACCAGGTGCGCGACGCAGATGAGGACGTAGCTGATGACGGCACCGAACACCGCCGCCGACATGAGCACGTCGCCGTCGACGAACAGGGTCAGTATGAAGCCGATGATGCCCGGGACGATGAGCGCCGCCGCCGGGACGCCGCGGCGGGTGACGCCGGAGAGCACGCCGGGCAGCAGGCCGGCGTTCGCCACCGACCACGTCATGCGGGAATAGCCGTAGATGATGGAGAAGAAGCTCGCCACCAGGCCAGCTAGCGCCGCCCAGTTCACGAACGCCACGACGGCGCCGTTCGCGCCGACCGCCCGCAGGCCGTCGACGAGCGGGTTGTCCGAACCGGCGAAGGTCGCGACGCCGCCGGCGGCTGGACCGAACACCATCATCGCGATGGCGGCGACCAGAAGAAACGCCATCGCGCCAAGGATGGCGCGCGGCATGGTGCGGTGGGGCTCGCGGGCTTCCTCGGCGGCCATCGGCACGCCCTCGACCGCCAGGAAGAACCAGATGGCGAACGGCACGGCCGCCCAGACGTTCACGGCGGTGACGCCGTGCGGCACGCCTTGCGCGGTCTCCGTGACGGAGCCGAAGTCCACGTGCGGCGCCATGGTGATGCAGTAGACGATGAGCGCGACGACGGCGACGGCGGTGATGGCCATCATCACCTTCATTGCCTCGCCTGCGCCGGCCAGGTGGATCGCGATGACGACGGCGTAGCACGCCAGGTACAGCGGCCAGCCCGCGGAGATGCCCGGGATGCCCAGAGACTCCGCGTACCCGCCGATGAACGTGGCAATGGCCGCGGGGGCGAGGACGTATTCGAGGAGGATCGCGGCGGCCGTCGCGAAGCCCGCCACGGGGCCCATCGCCGTGGCGGCGAACAGGTATCCGCCGCCGGCGCTGGGCAGGGCCGAGGACAGCTCCGCGAGGACCAGACACAGGCCCAGGTACAGCGCCGTGACGACGAACAGCGCCACGAACAGGCCACCGAAGCCGCCTGACTGTAGGCCGAACTGCCAGCCGGCGAAGTCGCCGGAGATGACAAACGACACGCCCAGCGCCGCCAGCGTGAACCAACCGAGGGTCCGCGTGAGTGCGGGGGAGCCTCCAGCAGCGGCGGTGGCGGGGGCGCTGTCGCGGGCCGCGGTATCCGTCGCATTCGCGGTCGCGCCGGCGGTGCCCGGCGGGCCGCCCGCGGTCAACGGGGTTGGGGCGGTGGTGCGGCGCGAGCGGGCGCGCCGGAGCAGGTTGATGGTCATGGCGGCGACGCTATGGCCCGTATGTCATCGCCCCGTTAACTCTTCGTTCACCTTCCGTGGCGGGATGCCGTGCCCAGGCCGCCCATGTGTCGCCCGTGTTACCCGGCCGCTCGGATGCGGACGGGCGGCAGACGGTCACCCCCGCACATTCGCGCCGATGGTCGCCGGCACCGTCACAGGCTTCGGGCCGAACAGCTTCCGCTGGTTGTCGTCCTGCTCGAACTGCGCCGGGCGCCGCCGGATGCCCGTCACCGACGGCGTGCTGGTGGCCCCCGGGGCGCCCGCCGGAGCCGCCGCATGCGCCGCGCCACCGGCACCTCGCGTGACGACGCCATCCGCGCCGCCTCCGCGCCCTGCGCCACCCGTCGCCGCCCCGCTCGGGGTCGCGGCGCCGATACCGCCCGGCACCGCACCCGCCCCGGCGAACGTCGGCACCCGTCCGGCGGCCATGCGGGAGGCTCCTGCGCCCGGCACCGCGCCGAATCCGCCACGGTCGCTCACGCCCCGACCCACGACCCCGGAGACGCCGGGGCGCCCGCCGGCCGCCGCCGAACCGGAGGCGGACGGCGACCCCGCGCCCGCACCGGACGGACCGGTCATCG
>JAEWGK010000148.1 GCA_023388385.1 Actinomycetes bacterium
GCGGACGTGCTACCTTATCCCGCAGCACGGACCCGGGGCCCACCCCGCGGACCGATGAAGCTCCGTAGCTCAGTGGAAGAGCGTTCCGTTCACACCGGAAAGGTCGCTGGTTCGAACCCAGTCGGAGCTACCGCCAGGCCGCGGCCCCGAAAGCGGGGTCGCGGCCTTTGTCGCCCGCTGCGGCCCATCTGCGCCCCATCTGCGGCGGGGCCGGTGGAGGTCCGCCGGATGCTCGGCGTAGCATTTCCTGGTGACGCGGGAACCGTGTGCGCCGCCGGTACGACTACTCACGTGATCAGGTGCGCATGCGCCGCCCGGGTCCGCCCCGGCGCGGATGCGCCGACGGTGCCGCAGACAGCCCCATGTACGGGGCGGAGGAGAGATGCCGGATGATGACCACCATCCGCAGGACCGCCGCGGCCCTCGCGACCGCGGGCGTTCTGGCGGCTGGGGCCGTGGCGGCGCCCGCCGTCACGGGCGCGGGCGCGCCCACGGCGTACGCCCATGACTCGGTCATCCACTCCGAACCCCCGAACGGCGGCACCGTCGACGAATTCCCCCGCGTCATCCACCTGGTCTTCTCCGGTGAGCCGAAGCCCAACTTCAACACTGTCGCGGTCAGCGACCAGGCCTCCAAGGAAGTCCTGTTCACGCAGGAGCCCGAGCTCGACGGCCGGAACGTCGTGGTCGAGGTGCCGGAGAACATCAACCCCGGTCCGGGTTCGTACCTGGTCGGGTTCCAGATCACCTCATCCGACGGGCACTCCACCCGCGGCATGGTCACGTTCGCGGTCGGCGACGGCCATTCCGTGGCCCCAGGCCCGGGCGCGGAGCAGGACCCCACCGCCGGCGAAGGCTCCACGGGCGGCGTGCCCGTCTGGGCTTACGTCGCCGGAGGCGTCCTGGCCGCCCTCGTCATCGCCGTCGTCGCCGGCGTGGCCGTCGCAAAGAAGAAAGAAGAAGGGATTACACCCCAATGACGATCCACCGCTCCACCCGCATCCTCGCCGCAGGCACCGCCGCCCTCGCGCTCGCGCTGGCCGGCTGCTCCGCCGATGACGCCAAGGACGCGGCCTCCGAGGCCACCTCCGCGGCCACCGGCGCCGCCGAGCAGGCGTCCTCCGCCGCCGCCGACGCGACCGACCAGGTCAAGGGCGAGGCCTCCGTCGAGCTCTCCGACTTCTACGTCAAGGAGATGCCGGAGGGCAAGCAGATGACCGGCATCTTCGGCACCCTCACCAACACCACCGACAAGGACATCACCATCACGTCCTTCAAGGTCGAGGGCATGCCGGAGGGCACCACGTTCGAGCAGCACGAGACCAAGGACGGCGTCATGTCCGAGGTGCCGGAGGGCCTGACCATCCCGGCCAACGGCACGCTCGAGCTCGCCCCGGGCAGCTACCACTTCATGATCATGAACGCCACCAAGCCGCTGCTGTCCGGCGACGAGGTCACGATGGTCCTGGAGTTCTCCGACGGCTCCAAGGTTGAGGAGAACATCACGGTCCGCGCCCAGGCCGCCGGTGAGGAGGACTACGGCAGCGACGGCCAGCTGGTTAACCCGGGTGGCGACACAGAGGGCACGAGCCACGAGGGCCACGACCACGGTGACATGGGCGAGGGCCACGAGGGCCACCACCACTAGCCGACGCCACGCCGGCCCCGGAGCGGGTCCGGCGCCGCGTCCGGGCGGCGCCCGCTCCCGGAGACCCGGGCGGCGGGCGCCGTCCGCGTATCCGGGGCGGCCCCCGGACGTGCGGGGCCGTCGTCACGCAACAGACGGACCCACCACCAGCTACGCGCCGATGCGCGAACATTCGAACGGAGGAGAACAGGCCACATGAACAGCAACCTTCCCCGCCGCCGCTTCCTCGCCGGCTTCGGGGCCGCGGCCGGCGCCACTGCCGCGGCTGCGGGAGCCGCCCCCACGGCAGGGGCGCTGTCCTTCTCCCCGAAGGAGGAGTCGAAGGAAGCCCCTCCGCTGCAGGATGACATCATCCCGTTCGACGGCCGCCACCAGGCGGGCATCTCCACCGCGCAGCAGGCCCACGCGTGGTTCATCGCCTTCGACATCAGGGAGGGCGTCGGCCGCGAGGAGCTGGGTCGCCTCATGCGAGTGTGGACCGACTCGGCCCGCCGCATGACGCAGGGCATCCCCGCGCCGACGGACCTCGAGCCGGAGATGCTCTTCTCCGTCGCCGGACTGACCATCACCGTGGGCTTCGGCCGCCAATTCTTCGCGGCCGCGAAGCGCGAGGACATGGCCCCCGAATGGCTCGGACCGCTGCCGGAGTACCAGCACGACCAGCTTCGCGACGAGTGGAACGACGGCGACATCCTGCTCCAGATCTGCTGCGACGACCCGATGACGCTGTCGCATGTGTCGCGGTTCATGATCAAGGACGGCGCGACCTACGTGACGCCGCGCTGGACCCAGATCGGGTTCCTCAACGCCCGCGGCTCCTTCGAGCCGGGCCAGACCCCGCGCAACCGCTTCGGTCAGCTCGACGGCACCGTGAACCCGCGGACTGAGGAGGAGTACGACCGCATCGTGTGGATCCAGGATGGTCCGCAGCACCTGCGGGGCGGCACCGCGCTCGTCCTCCGCCGCATCGAGATGGACATCGATGGCTGGGACATCCTGGACCGCGGGTCGCGCGAGGAGGTCGCCGGTCGCAGACTCGACACCGGCGCGCCCCTGGGCCAGGAGAACGAGCACGACCCGGCGGACCTGTCCAAGACCGACGAGTACGGCCTGCCCGTCATCGACCCGCGGTCCCACATGGCCCGCTCGATGCCGGAGGACGGCAAGCCCGGGCTGCAGATGCTGCGCCGGCCCTACCAGTACGACCTGCCGCCGGACCCGAACGGCCGGTTCACGTCCAACACCGGCCTCATCTTCGCGGCCTACCAGAAGGACCCGCTGCTGCAGTACCACACAGTGCAGCTGCGCCTCGACGAGGCCGATCGCCTCAACGAGTGGATCTTCCACATCGGCTCCGCCGTCTTCTTCATCCCGCACGGCGTCAACGCCGACGGCTGGTGGGGCCAGGACATCCTGGAGGACTGATGAGGCCGCGCGGCTCGCGTGCTCGTCCCCGCGCGGCTCGCGGCAGCGCCCCCGAGCGTTCGCGCGGGGCCACGGGGTAAGGTGACCTCCGTCCGCGGGGGTCACCAGGTATGTGACCTTCCGCCCGAGTACCGAAGGAGAACCCTCCCCGTGACCACCGCCATATCCACGCCCGCCCCGTTCACCGTGCCCGCCGGCGTCACAGCCGGCGAGGCGATGCGGGAGCTGGAGCTGCCGAACAAGGGCCCCGACGCCATCGTCTGCGTCCGGGACGCGTCCGGCCAGCTCCGTGACCTCAGCTACGCCCCCGACTCGGAGGAGACCGTCACCCCGGTCCCCGCGAACACCGAGGACGGCCGCGGCGTCATCCGCCACTCCTGCACCCACGTGCTGGCGCAGGCGGTCCAGGCCGAGTTCCCGGGCACGAAGCTGGGCATCGGCCCGGCCATCGAAAACGGCTTCTACTACGACTTCGACGTTGAGGAGCCGTTCACGCCGGAGGATCTCAAGCGCATCGAGAAGCGCATGAAGAAGATCATCAAGTCCGGGCAGCGCTTCGAGCGCTTCGTCTTCGACGGCTCCGCCGACGCCGCGGAGCAGCTCGCCGACGAGCCGTACAAGCTCGAGCTCATCGAGGACAAGGCGAAGGGCGTCGTCGCGGACCACGAGGATGCGAACGTCGACGTCGGCGGAGCCCAGCTGACCGGCTACCGCAACGTCAACCCCCGCACGGGCGAGACGGTGTGGTTCGACCTGTGCCGCGGCCCCACGTGCCCACGACCCGCTACATCCCGGCCTTCACCCTGACCCGTTCCTCCGCCGCCTACTGGCGCGGCGACCAGTCGAAGGCTGGCCTGCAGCGCATCTACGGCACCGCGTGGGAGTCCAAGGAGGCGCTCGACCACCACCTGGACATGCTCCTGGAGGCGGAAAAGCGCGATCACCGTCGGCTGGGCACGGAGCTGGACCTGTTCAGCTTCCCGGACGCGATCGGCTCCGGCTTCCCGGTGTTCCACACCAGGGGCGGCATCATCCGTAACGAGATGGAGCAGCATTCGCGCCGCCGCCACATCGAGGCCGGCTACGAGTTCGTCTACACGCCGCACGTGACCAAGGGCGAGCTGTTCAAGCAGTCCGGCCACCTGGACTGGTACTCCGATGGAATGTTCCCGCCCATGCAGCTGGACGGCGAGTACGACGAGCACGGCACCTGCGTCAAGCAGCCGCAGGACTACTACGTCAAGCCGATGAACTGCCCGATGCACAACCTGATCTACAGCTCCCGCGGGCGTTCGTACCGTGAGCTGCCGATCCGGATGTTCGAGTTCGGCACGGTCTACCGCTACGAGCAGTCGGGCGTCGTCCACGGCCTGACCCGCGCCCGCGGGTTCACGCAGGACGACGCGCACATCTACTGCACCGAGGAGCAGCTGGAGAAGGAGCTCACGGACGTCCTCGAGTTCATCCTGTCGCTGCTGCGCGACTACGGGCTCGACGACTTCTACCTCGAGCTGTCGACGAAGGACGACGAGAAGTTCGTCGGCTCCGACGACATCTGGGAGCGCGCGACGTCCATCCTGGCGTCGGTCGCGGAGAAGTCCGGCCTGGAGCTCGTCCCGGATGCGGGCGGGGCCGCGTTCTACGGCCCGAAGATCTCGGTCCAGGCGCGGGACGCCATCGGCCGCACGTGGCAGATGTCGACGGTCCAGCTGGACTTCAACCTGCCCGAGCGCTTCGGCTTGGAGTACACCGCCCCGGACGGCTCCAAGCAGCGCCCGATCATGATCCACCGCGCGCTGTTCGGCTCGATCGAGCGCTTCTTCGGCGTGCTCCTGGAGCACTACGCCGGCGCGTTCCCGGCGTGGCTGGCCCCGGAGCAGGTCGTCGGCATCCCCGTGTCCGACGACTGCGTGCCGCACCTGGAGAAGTTCACGGCGGCGCTGACCGCCCGCGGTCTGCGCGCCTCCGTCGACGTCTCCGACGACCGCATGCAGAAGAAGATCCGCAACCACACCACCGGCAAGGTGCCGTTCATGGTGCTGGCCGGCCACCGCGACGTGGAGGCGGGGGCGGTGTCCTTCCGCTTCCTCGACGGCTCCCAGGTCAACGGCGTGCCGATGGACGAGGCGGCGGACATCGTCGCCGCGTGGGTCGCCGACCGCGTCAACGACCAGCCGAACGCGGAGAACATCGGGGCCCGGCGTGGCTGACGGGGACGCCTTCGTCGACCGGGGCGCTGGCGAGCCCGACCGGCTCGAGCGGCTGTGGGCACCGTACCGGATGTCCTACATCGCGGACGGCGGCGCGCGCGACGACGGGGACCCGGAGAAACGGCCCAACCCGTTCGTCGAGCTCCCGTCGCGGTCCGATGAGGACGCGCTGATCGTCGCCCGCGGCGAGCTGGTCTACTGCGTGCTCAACCTGTTCCCGTACAACTCCGGTCACATGATGGTGGTGCCGTATCGCCAGGTGGCGAATCTGGAGGACCTCACGGACCCGGAGCTCCACGAGCTCATGGCGTTCGGGCAGCGGGCCATCCGCACGCTGAAGCGGGTCTCGCACCCGCACGCCGTGAACGTGGGCTTCAACCTGGGCCGGGCCTCCGGCGGGTCCGTCGGCGACCATCTGCACATGCACGTCGTCCCGCGGTGGGCGGGCGACGCCAACTTCATGACGGTCCTGGACGGGACGAAGGTCCTCCCGCAGCTGCTGCGGGAGACGCGCGCCCTGCTGGCCGGGGCCTGGGGCGAGGAGGACTGATGCTCAACGCCAGGGCGCGGAAGCCGCTGGCCCGGTTCGTCGAACCTGTCGCGGATCGACTGAACCGGGCCGGGATCAGCCCGAACGCGGTCACCGTCGCCGGCACCGTCGCCGCCGTCGCGGCCGCGCTGTGGCTCATCCCGACGGGCCACCTGTTCGCGGCGGCCGTGCTCATGGCGCTGTTCACCGCCTTCGATCTCATCGACGGCACTATGGCGCGGCTGCGCGGCGGGGGCTCGCGCTTCGGCGCGGTGCTCGACGCCAGCTGCGACCGCATCACCGACGGCGCGCTGTTCGGCGCCGTCGCCTGGTGGGCCTGGTACCACTACGAGGCCCCGGAGCCCCTGGTCGCCGCGACGCTGACGGTGCTCGTGGCGTCCCAGGTCATCTCCTACGTCAAGGCCCGCGCGGAGGCCTCGGGCTTCACGGTCGACGGCGGGCTGGTGGAGCGCGCGGAGCGCCTCATCATCGGCCTGCTGGGCATCGGCCTGCAGGGCCTCGGCGTGCCGTACGCGGCCGACGTCGCCATGTGGGTCCTCGCTGCCGGGTCGGTGTTCACCGTCGTCCAGCGCCTGGCCATGGTCGCCCGGCAGCCGGGCGCCGCGGAGTACATCGCGCCGCCGAAGGGCGCGCAGGACGGCCCGGCCCCCGGCGCCGCCGGAGCGGGAGCGCAGGGCCGATGAGGATCCCCCGGACCCGCGAGGATCTCGCCGCCCTGGGCTACATCGCCGGATGGCGGTTCGTCGGCCTCCTGCCGCACCGGCTGGTGCGGTGGGCCGCCGATCGCGCCGCCGACCGGTTCTCTGCCGGCGGGCGGGGCCCGGCGCAGCTGCGCCGGAATCTGGCGCGCGTGGTCGGCTGCCCGCCGGAGGAGGTCCCCGCCGCGCTGGTCCGGGCGTCGATGCGCTCCTACCTGCGCTACTGGGTGGAGGCGTTCCGGCTGCCCACCATGCTCGGCCCCGATCTCGTGGAGAAGGCCGGCGCGCACTTCGATGAGGGGTCCGACGTCTTCGAGGAGGCGCACGCCTCCGGCCGCGGCATGGTCATGGTCCTGACGCACTCCGGCAACTGGGACATGGCGGGCATGTGGCTGGTCAACCGCGTTGGCGGGTTCACCACCGTCGCCGAGCGCCTGCGACCGGAGGAGCTCTATGACGCGTTCGTGGGCTTCCGGGAGGGACTCGGCTTCACGGTCCTGCCGCTGACCGGCGGCGAGCCGCCCATGGAGGGGCTGCGGGCCCGCCTGCGTGACGGCGGCATCGTCTGCCTCCTCGGCGAGCGGGATCTCGGCGGTCGCGGAGTCGAGGTCGACTTCTTCGGCGAGCGCACCACCATGCCCGTCGGCGCGGCGCAGCTGGCCCGGGAGACCGGCGCCTCGCTGCACGTGATTCACGTGTTCTTCGTCGGCGACGACGGCTGGGGCATGAAGGTCGGTCCGGAGATCCCCGTCGCGGATCGTCCCCTCGCCGACGTCGTGCAGGAGCAGGCCCGCCAGATGGAAGCCGACATCGCCCGGCATCCGGCGGACTGGCACATGCTGCAGCCGCTGTGGCTCGCGGATCGCCGCGACCGTCGCTGCGATTCCGGGTCCGGGGATGCGCGTGACGACGGATCCCGCGCCGCGCGCGGCGGGGACGCCCAGTGCCCATCGGCGGAGGGGGAGTAGGCGATGCGCATTGGGATGGTGTGCCCGTATTCCTTCGACGTGCCGGGCGGCGTGCAGGCCCACGCGCTCGACCTGTGCGAGGAGTTCCGTCGCCGCGGCCATGAGGTCAGCCTTGTGGGGCCGGCGCGCCCGGACGCGGATGTCCCGGACTGGGTCATGCGCGGTGGCCGGGCGGTGCCCATCCCGTACAACGGGTCGGTGGCGCGCCTGGCGTTCGGCCCCGTGACGTGGCGTCGCGTCCGGCGCTGGATCGGGGAGGGGGACTTCGACCTCCTCCACATCCACGAGCCGAATTCGCCGTCGTGGTCGATGTTCGCGCTCGCCAACGCGGAGGGCCCGATCGTCGCCACGTACCACTCTGCGGCGGTCAAGTCCCTTCTCCTGAAGATCTTCCTGCCCGTCCTGCGCCCGTTGCTGGAGCGAATCCGCGGTGGCATCGCGGTCAGCGACGTCGCGCGGCGCTGGCAGGTGGAACAGGTCGGCGGCGATCCGGTTCTCATCCCCAACGGCGTCCGGGTCGGTGCGTACGAGGACGGCCCCGGACTGGACGACCCGGAGGTCCGCGAGGAGGCCGGCATCGGCCCGGCGGAGCCCGGGGTGCGCCGGCTGGTATTCCTCGGCCGCTTCGATGAGCCGCGGAAGGGCCTCGACGTCCTGCTCGACGCGCTGCCGGGCATCGCGCGGCGGCACCCGGGCTTCGAGGTCGTCGTCATCGGCGACGGGGACCGTCGCGAGGCGATGCGCAGGGCGGGCGCCCACGCCGGGGCGCTGCGATTCGTCGGCAGGCTCACGGAACGGGCGAAGACCGCCGTGCTGAAATCGGCGGACGCCTACGTTGCGCCGCAGCGCGGCGGCGAGAGCTTCGGCATCGTGCTCGTGGAGGCGATGGCGGCGGGTGCCCCTGTCGTCGCCAGCGACCTCGACGCGTTCCGCCTGGTGCTGGGCGACGGGCGGTGGGGGGCACAGTTCCGCAACGGAGACTCCGCCGACCTCGCCCGTGCGATTTCGGAGGTGCTGGACGACGACGCCCGGCGGGCCCGGATGGCGGCCGACGGCCACGAGCGGGCCCGGGAGTACGACTGGTCGGCCATCGCCGATCGGGTCCTGCAGGTGTACGACACCGTCCGCATGGACGGCGAGAAGGTAAGGAGGACGTAGCGCCCATGGTTTCCATTCCCGCCTGGCTGGCGGTGCTCATCGTCATTGCCGTCATCGTTCTCGTGGTGGGACTCGTCGCGTCCGCGACGGCCCAGCGGCTCAACCGGCTGCACGTCCGCTGCGATCTGGCGCGACTGTCGCTGGAGTCGGCGCTCGGCCGCCGCGGTGCCGTCGCCCGCGCCGCCCACCCGGAGCTCGGCGAGCTGGTGCGCGCAGCCGAGGCGCTGCCGCTGACCGCGGAGGACACCGGCGCCCGGGCCGACGTGGAAAACCGGCTCACCGCGGAGCTCGACCGCCTGGGCTACGAGGGGGCGCCGGCGCCGCTGGTCATCGAGCTGCACGAGGCCCGCATCCGCGTCGAGCTCGCCCGCCGCTTCTACAACGACGCCGTGGGCGACACCCGCGCTCTCCGCCGGCGCCCCATCGTCCGCTGGCTGCGCCTGGCGGGCACCGCCCCGCGCCCCGGGTTCTTCGACGTCGCGGCGCCGGCGGGGGAGTAGCCTCCCGCCTCGGATCGCGCGGGCGGGTGGCGGTCGCGCGAACCTCTCGGTCTATCATTGGCGATGTCCACATCGGCTGGGCCGCGGAGGCGGCCCATAGACCCAGGGAGCAGGTTCGTTGACCAACTCTTCCGACAGCACCGTCGCCCACGGCACCGCGCGCGTCAAGCGCGGCCTCGCCGAGATGCTGAAGGGCGGCGTCATCATGGACGTCGTGACCCCGGAGCAGGCCCGCATCGCCGAGGACGCCGGCGCGACCGCCGTCATGGCGCTCGAGCGCGTCCCGGCCGACATCCGCGCCCAGGGCGGCGTCTCCCGCATGTCCGACCCGGACATGATCGACGGCATCATCGAGGCCGTCTCCATCCCGGTCATGGCGAAGGCCCGCATCGGCCACTTCGTGGAGGCCCAGGTGCTGCAGTCCCTCGGCGTCGACTTCATCGACGAGTCCGAGGTGCTTACCCCTGCGGACTACGCCAACCACATCGACAAGTTCGCCTTCGATGTGCCCTTCGTCTGCGGCGCGACGAACCTCGGCGAGGCGCTGCGGCGGATCAACGAGGGCGCCGCGATGATCCGCTCGAAGGGCGAGGCCGGCACCGGCGACGTCTCCAACGCGGTCACCCACATGCGCACCATCCGCGCGGAGATCAACCGCCTCTCCTCTATGGCGGAGGACGAGCTCTACGTCGCCGCCAAGGAGCTGCAGGCCCCGTACGAGCTGGTCCGCGAGGTTGCGTCCGCCGGCCGCCTGCCGGTCGTGCTGTTCACCGCCGGCGGCATCGCCACCCCGGCCGACGCCGCGATGATGATGCAGCTGGGCGCCGAAGGCGTCTTCGTCGGCTCCGGCATCTTCAAGTCGGGCGACCCGGAGAAGCGGGCGAAGGCCATCGTCCGCGCCACCCAGAACTACGACGACCCGGGCGTCATCGCGGAGGTCTCCCGCGGCCTGGGCGAGGCCATGGTCGGCATCAACGTCGACGAGATCCCGCAGCCGCACCGTCTGGCCGAGCGCGGCTGGTAGGACGGCGCCCGCCGCGGCGATCGCCCACGCATCCCCCGGCGGACACGAGAGCGAGGACGGAGAACATGGCGGACATCCGCAAGGTGCTGGACCTGGAGTACATCGATCGGGACATCTACCGCGGCCCGGTCATCGAGTCGATCCTCCAGCGCACGTTCGGCGGCCAGGTCGCCGCACAGGCGCTGGTCGCGGCGACGCGCACGGTGGAGGGCGACAAGCAGGTCCATTCGCTCCACGGCTACTTCGTGGGACCGGGTCGGCCGGACATCCCGACCGTGTTCCTCGTGGACCGCGTGAAGGACGGTCGCTCGTTCGACTCGCGCCAGGTGAAGGCCGTCCAGGACGGCCGCACGATCTTCGTCATGCAGGCGTCGTTCCACCGGATCGGGGAGGCGGGCATCGAGCATTCCGACGCGATGCGCGACGTGCCGCCGCCGGAGGACGTCGTCGTCGACGAGTCCACCCTGACGGAGACCCGCAGGCTGCTGCTGCGGGAGTGGGCGGACTGGGACATCCGCATCGTTCCCGGCGACCGCTACACGCGGAATCCGTACACGGTGTCCCATCAGGCCGTCTGGTTCCGCGCCAGGACGGAGCTGCCGGACGACGCGACGTTCCACGTCTGCACCCTGGCGTACATGTCCGACATGACGCTGCTGTCCTCCGCGCTGGTCCCGCACCCGGGGGTGGAGGTCCAGGAGGCGAGCCTGGACCACGCGATGTGGTTCCTGCGACCGTTCCGCGCCGACGACTGGCTGCTCTACGACCAGATCTCGCCGTCGGCGCACGCCGGCCGGGCGCTGACGCACGGCCGCATCTTCAACAGGAACGGTGACCTGGTCGCCGTCGCAACGCAGGAGGGCCTGACCCGGACGCTCGCGCCCGGCCAGGAGTCCGTGCCGTCGAGGAAGCAGGAGGAGTGATACGTGATCATCGGCGTGCTTGCGCTGCAGGGAGGCGTCGCGGAGCATGAGAAGGTGCTGCGGCAGCTGGGTGCGGAGACCCGCAAGGTGCGGCGCCCGGAGCATCTCGAGGGCCTCGACGGCATCGTGCTGCCCGGCGGCGAGTCGACGACGCAGTCGACGCTGCTGCGCATGGAGGGCCTCGACGGCCCACTGGCCGACGCCATCACGGCGGGCCTGCCCGCCTACGGCACTTGTGCCGGCATGATCCTCCTGGCCACGACTGTGCTGGACACCCGAGAGGACGCGGTGCGCCTCGGCGCGCTGGACGCCGTCGTGCGGCGCAACGCCTTCGGCCGACAGATCGACAGCTTCGAGGCGGACCTCGACTTCACGGGCATCGACGACCCGGTCCACGCCGTGTTCATCCGCGCGCCGCAGGTCACCGAGGTCGGCCCGGACGTCGAGGTGCTGGCCCGCGCCCCGCACGGCGAAATCGTCGCCGTGCGTCAGGGCCATGTCATGGCCACGAGCTTCCACCCGGAGTGCCAGGACGGGGAGGTCCGCGTCCACGAGCTGTTCCTGGGCCTCTGCGCCGATCGCGCGTGACGACGGCGCCCGCCGTCCCGCGGCGGCCCTCGCGCGGCCCCGGGGCGTGCGGGTCACCTCCCCGGCGGCGACGCGCCGCCGTACCCCCGCGGCGGGGTCCCGCAGACGCCGCGGGCGCCCGGTCTATACTGGGGCGTCCCCCGAAACCGATGAACGAGGAGCAGGTAGCGCTACATGTCCGGCCACTCCAAATGGGCAACCACCAAGCACAAGAAGGCCGCGAACGACGCCAAGCGCGGCAAGGAATTCGCGCGCCTGGTCAAGAACATCGAGGTCGCGGCCCGCACGGGCGGCGGTGACCCCGCCGGCAACCCGACGTTGTACGACGCCATCCAGAAGGCGAAGAAGCAGTCCGTCCCCAACGACAACATCGAGCGCGCCCGCAAGCGCGGCTCCGGCGAGGAGGCCGGCGGCGCGAACTGGGAGACGATCCTGTACGAGGGCTACGGCCCCGGCGGAGTCGCGATGCTGGTCGAGTGCCTGACGGACAACCGCAACCGAGCCGCGTCCGAGGTCCGCTCCCGCGTCACGAAGGCCGGTGGCTCCATGGGCGACCCGGGCTCCGTCGCGTACATGTTCACCCGCAAGGGCGTCTTCGTCCTGCCGAAGGGCGACATGGACGAGGACGACGTGCTCATGGCCGTCCTCGACGCCGGTGCCGAGGAGGTCAACGACCTCGGCGACCAGTTCGAGATCGTGTGCGATTTCACGGACTTCTCCAACGTCCGCCAGGCGCTGACCGACGCCGGCATCGAGTACGACTCGGCCGATCCGGACTACCGCGCCTCCGTAGAGGTCCCGCTGGACGTCGAGGGCGCGAAGAAGATGATGCGCCTCATCGATTCCCTCGAGGATTCCGACGACGTGCAGAACATCTTCTCCAACATGGACATCTCCGACGAGGTGGCCGAGCAGCTGGACTAGGGTCCGGCCCGCGCCGCGGCCCGGGTTCATCCTTCCGGATGATGTGCACGGGTCCGTGGGCCGATAGCGTCGGGGGCATGACTCCGAAATCCCTCTACCGCGTCCTCGCCACGGCCGAGATGGTCACGTGGGCTCTGCTGCTCGGCGGCATGTTCCTCAAGTACGTCGTCGGCGCCGGCGAACTGGGCGTGCGCGTCGGCGGCGGCATCCACGGCCTGACCTTCCTGACCTACTGCGTGGTGACCGTCCTGGCGTGGGTCAACCAGCGCTGGGACGCGAAGACGGGCGTGCTCGGCCTGGCGTCGTCCGTCATCCCGTTCGCCACCCTGCCGTTCGACAGGTACGTGGACGCGGCGGGCAAGCTGGAGGGGGACTGGCGCTACCGAAGCCCCGCGGAGGAGCCCCCGACGCTGCCGGACTGGGTCCTGTCCCTCTACGTCCGCCGCCCGCTGCCGATGGCGGTGGTCACCCTCGTCGGCGTCGGCGTGGTCTTCGGTCTGCTGTTGTCCGCGGGCCCGCCGACCGAGTGGTTCGCGTGACGGTGGATCGAGGCCGCACGGTTTCCGGGCTCAGGTGGCGCGGATCGCCCTGTCCAGCAGGGCCCGCGCCGCCTTCCCGTCCGCGTGTCCGCCCGCGGCGGCGTCGCAGGCGAGGAACACCGCATCCCAGGCTGCGTAGCGGCGGGCGCGCTCGGTGAGATCGGCCGCGTCGATTCGCGGATCGCGGTCGACGAGGCCCGCAATGACGGCGTCCCGCAGCCCCGGCGCGACGTCGTCGAGGTGCGCGACGTCGAAGGCGGCGTCGGCGACGGTCATGTCCGACACGTCGATGATGCCCAGGACCTCCCCGTCCCACAGCAGGTGGGAGGCGTTGACGTCGCCGTGGACCAGATGGGCGCGGGCGGGGTCCGCGACGAACGCCTCGCGAGCCCGGTCGAGGATGCGGGCGACGCCGCGGCGGTGCGCGTCGTCAAGCACCGGGAGCAGATGGCGGTCCGCCCGCTCGCGGACGGTCGCGTCCTTCTCGGCGAACCAGGAGCCGCCGACGGCGTCGAACGGCGCCACTGCGGTGTCGACGGAGTGGATGGCGTGCAGCGCCCCGGCGATGAGGCCGGCCGCGGCGGGCATGCCCATCGCGGCAATCGCCGCCGCGTCGAGGGGCGCGCCGGGGAGGAGGGACTGCAGGGTCAGATCCGCGCC
>JAEWGK010000196.1 GCA_023388385.1 Actinomycetes bacterium
GGGTGGTCGAGGCCGCGCTGGCGTCGTGCGACGTCGTCCGCGGCCGCTTCCGCACGGACGCGATGCGTTGCGACGTCCCGGGCGCCGCCGGCCCGGAGCCCGAGTACTGCGACCGCGGTGTCCTGGCCCGGATGCGGGCGGCCTCCCGCGCCACCGTGCTGGCGGAGGTGGAGCCCGTCGGCGCCGCCGCGCAGGCCCGCTGGTGGGGCGGGCGATTCGGGCCGGAATCGGGGACCGCGGCCGCCGACGTCGTCGAGGCGCTGGCGGGCATCCCCCTGGCCGCCGCGGAATGGGATCTGCTGGCTGGCGCGCCGGAGCTGGACGCGCTCGCCGCCGACGGCGAGATCCTGCTGCGGCCGGCCGGGCGCGATCTGTTCATCGTCCCGGCCGATCTGCCCGATGCGCTGCCGGCCCCCGATCCGGGGGCGGAGCCGGCCGACGGCCGTGCCGCCGAGCTGCTGGCCGTACTGCGCCGCGGCGGATCGTGGACGTACCGGGACCTCGTCGCGGAGGTCGGCAGCTGCCGCGACGAGCTGCTGGAGCTCGCGCGCGCCGGCTTCGCCTGCCCGGAGTCCATGCAGGTGGTGCGGGCGATGGCGGGGGAGCCGGAGAAGCCCGTGACCGTCCGGGCCGTGCGCCCCGGCCGCCGCCGGTCCCGGGTGCGCCTGCCGCGGCCGGCCGACGTCGACGGACGCTGGCGCGCGGCTCCCGAGGCGGCGGATGACCCGGTGGCGGACGCCGAGGGGCTGCTCGCCCGGTGGGGCGTCGCCTGCCGGTCCGCCGCGGAGGCTGACGGCCAGTCGTGGGCGAGGGCCTACCCGGCGCTGCGGGCGTTGGAGGACGCGGGCCACGTCATCCGCGGCGGCTTCGTCGCCGGCTGCGGGCCCGCCCAGTTCGCCGAGCCCGCCATCGTCGACGAGCTGCGCCGGGCTGGGCCGGGGGAAGGACCGCGTGTGGCGCCCGCCCGCGGGCCCGCGAACCCGTGGGGTGCTCTGGCGGATTGGCCGGAGTTCCCGGGCGGGCGGCCGACGCGGTCGGCGGGCGCGCGCGTCGTCATCGCCGCCGACGGGGAGCTCGCGGCGTGGCTGAGCCCCGGCGGTTCCTCGCTGCTCGTCGTGCCGGGGCGGGAGGCCGATGCCGTGGAGGGCCTGCGCCAGCTCGGCGTGGGGCCCGTGCGCACGATCAACGGCGCCGACGCGCTGTCGGCGCCGGGGCGGGAAGAGCTGGTGGCCGCCGGGATGCGCGCCCACCCCTCCGGGCTGGCGGTCCGGCGCGGGTAGAGGCGCGGCGTGCCGCCCGGCTGCCACGCGGAGGGGCCTGGCTCGACGGCCCCGGCCGGGAACGGCGAACACCTGTAGGCTTGTCGGCGTGAAGACCGTGATCAATGCCGTCCTCAACGTCATCTGGCTCATCACCGGTGGTCTCGCGCTTGCGCTGGGCTACTTCCTCTTCGGTCTGATCGCCTGCATCTTCATCGTCACCATCCCCGCGGGCGTCGCGTCGTTCCGCATCGGCGCGTTCATCCTGTGGCCGTTCGGCCGCGCCGTCGTCGACAAGCCGGGCGCCGGCGGCGGCTCCGCCGTCATGAACGTCGTATGGTTCATCGTCGCCGGCGTGTGGCTGGCCATCGGCCACATCGGCACGGCGGTCGTCCAGGCGATCACCATCATCGGCCTGCCGATGGCGTGGGCGAACCTCAAGCTCATCCCCATCACCTGCTTCCCGTTCGGGAAGCAGATCGTCGACGGCGACCGAGCCCCCGGGTTCCTCCCCATCGCCCGCTAATCGGGCGCGCACCTCCCCATCGCATCCGGCGACCGTGAGCCGGGGATTTCCCGGCCGGCAGGGACGTGAACGTCATGACCGGCGCCACCGCCCCGGCCCCATCACGGTCCGGTAACGATCGTGGCCTCGGTGCGGGCGATCTGGTTAACGTCGGTTACTCTTGTCATGTCACCAGGTTCGCCCGGTCACCGAGCCGGGCGGCCCGCCGGCGCCGCACCCGTGCGCCCGCGCATGAACCCGAAACGAGGAACGCCCATGAAGATCCGCACCCGCTCCGCCGCCCTGCTCGCCGTCCCGGCCCTGGCCCTGGGGCTGGCCGCGTGCTCGAACGACGACGCCACCGTCGTCACCGACACCCCGGAGACCGAGAAGGCCGCGGATGCCGTCACCGGCGGCGACACCGCCACCACGACCGTCGAGGACGGCGGCACGACCACCGCCACCGCAGCGCCGCTGGGCCAGGACCCGGCCGTCGTCCAGGTCGGCGGCAAGGACGTCGAGGGCGAGTTCGCCCCGGTCCGCTGTGAGGTCGACGACCGGGACCTCGACATCGAGGCCGGCCCGGACGAGTCCCGCGGCCAGGTCGACATCGAGATCGAGGCCTTCGACACCGCCCCGCGCCTGGACAACCTCGACATCGACACCGCCAACCTGCACGTCGAGATCGACGACGAGAACGCCCGCAACGCCACCGTCACCCGCGACGGCGACGTCTGGACCATCGAGGGCCAGGGCGTCCATGACGACGACAAGTCCCGCGTCGAGCAGGTCCGCGTCGAGGTCGTCTGCCCGATCTAGGCCGGCTCGCGGACGCGACGAGGGGCGGGCGCTCCGGGGTGGAATCCCCCGGGGCACCCGCCCCTCGTCGTCGTCACGCGACCCGGGGACCGCCGGAACCGGCTCGCGGACCCGGTGCTACCGGTTGGCGCGGTACCAGCCGAGCAATGCGTCGGTGGAGGCGTCGCCGGAGTCGGCGGCGGCCTCGCCGGTGACGGCCGGCAGCAGATCGCCGGCCTGCTTCTTGCCCAGCTCCACGCCCCACTGGTCGAAGGAGTTGATGCCCCAGATGACGCCCTGGACAAACGTGATGTGCTCGTAGAGCGCGATGAGCGCGCCGACGGCGTCCGGGGTCAGCTCCTCGGCGAGGATGGTGGTGGTCGGGCGGTTGCCCGGCATGACCTTGTGGTTCACCAGCTCGGCCGGCACGCCCTCGGCCGCGATCTCCCCGGCGGTCTTGCCGAAGGCCAGGACCTTCGTCTGCGCGAAGAAGTTGGACATGAGCAGGTCGTGCATGGAGCCGGAGCCGTCGGCGGTCGGCAGATCCTGACGCGGGCGGGCGAAGCCGATGAAGTCCGCCGGGACGATGCGGGTGCCCTGGTGCAGCAGCTGGAAGAACGCGTGCTGGCCGTTGGTGCCCGGCTCGCCCCAGTAAATCTCGCCGGTCGGGCAGGTCACCGGGGTGCCGTCGACGCGGACGGACTTGCCGTTGGACTCCATGGTCAGCTGCTGCAGGTACGCCGGGAAGCGCGACAGGTCCTCGGAGTACGGCAGGACCGCGTGGGACTGGCAGCCCAGGAAGTCGGAGTACCAGATGCCCAGCAGACCCATGAGGACCGGCACGTTGGACTCCAGCGGGGTCTCGCGGAAGTGGCGGTCCATCGCCGCGAAGCCCTGGAGGAAGCGGGTGAAGTCCTGCGGGCCGATGACCGCCATGACGGACAGGCCGATGGCGGAGTCGACGGAGTAGCGGCCGCCGACCCAGTCCCAGAAGCCGAACATGTTGGCCGGGTCGATGCCGAACTCGGCGACCTTCTCCGCGTTCGTCGAAACCGCCACGAAGTGCTTTGCGACGGCGGCCTCGTCGCCCAGCTGCTCGACGAGCCAGCGGCGGGCGGCGTGGGCGTTCGCCAGGGTCTCCTGCGTGGTGAACGTCTTGGAGGCGATGACGAACAGCGTCGACTCCGGGTCGACCTCGTCCAGCACGGCCTGCAGGTCCGACGGGTCGACGTTGGAGACGAAGCGCGCATCGATGCCGGCGGTGGCGTAGGTGCGCAGCGCCTTGGTCACCATCGCGGGGCCCAGGTCGGAGCCGCCGATGCCGATGTTGACGATGGTCTTGATGGTGTGGCCGGTGTGGCCCAGCCAGTCGCCGGAGCGCAGGGCGCGGGTGAAGTCGCGCATGCGGCCCAGCACCTCGTGGACGTCGGCGGCGACGTCCTGGCCGTCGACCTCGAGGTCCAGTTCCGGCGGCATGCGCAGGGCGGTGTGCAGCACCGCGCGGTCCTCGGTGGAGTTGATGTGGGCGCCGGTGAACATCCTGTCGCGGGCCTCCGCCACGCCGGCCTCCCGGGCCAGGTCCACGAGCGCCGCCAGGGTCGCGTCGCCGACGAGGTTCTTCGACAGGTCGACGTGCAGGCCCGCGGCGTCGAAGGTCAGCTTCTCCGCGCGGGACGCGTCCTCGGCGAAGCGCTCGCGCAGCGTGGTCGCCGACTCCGCGTCGACCTGCGCGGACAGCGCCTTCCAGGCGTCGGTCGTGGTGATGTCGATCATTGGTTCGTCCAGCTCCTTCGATGGTGATCGGTCGCCCGTCCAGCCTAATGCGGGACGCCCCTCCCCGCCGTGGGGCGGGGAGGTCGATGAGCGACCGCGGGCGACGGTGAACGGGATGTGAACCCAAAACGAATCGTCGACATGTACCCAGATGGGAGGCACACTGTGTGGCATGACCGACATCACGTTCACCGCGAAGACCCACGCCGAGATCCTCGACGGCGTCCCCACGCAGCTCTACATCGGCGGCGAGTTTCGCGACGCCTCGGACGGCGGCACGTTCGAGGTCCGCGACCCGGCGACGGACGAGGTGCTGACCACGGTCGCCGCGGCGACCGAGGACGACGCCCGCGCCGCCCTCGACGCGGCTGTCGAGGCCCAGGACGCCTGGGCCGCCACCCCGCCGCGCGAGCGCGGGGAGATCCTGCGCCGCGCCCACGAGCTCATCTTCGCCAACGCCGAGAAGCTCACCTACGTCCAGTCCCTGGAGATGGGCCGCACCCTGCAGGACTCCGCCGCCGAGGTCACCTACGGCGCCGAGTTCCTGCGCTGGTTCTCCGAGGAGGCCGTGCGCATCACCGGCGACTACCGGACCTCCCCCACGGGCAACGCCCGCATCATCACCGTGCGCCAGCCGGTGGGCCCGTGCCTGGCCATCACGCCGTGGAACTTCCCGCTGGCGATGGGCACCCGCAAGATCGCCCCGGCGCTCGCGGCGGGCTGCACCATCGTCGCCAAGCCGGCGTCGAAGACCCCGCTGACCATGCTGTACCTGGCCAAGCTGCTCGACGAGGCGGGCGTGCCCGCCGGCGTCGTGTCCGTCGTCCCGGCGGCGAAGTCCTCCAACGTCTCCGCGCTGCTGGGCGACGACCGCCTGCGCAAGTTCACCTTCACCGGCTCCACCGAGGTCGGCCAGATGCTCGCGGCGAAGGCCGCGGAGACCTCCATGAAGGTCTCCCTCGAGCTCGGCGGCAATGCCCCCTACGTCGTCTTCGAGGACGCCGACGTGGAGAAGGCCATCGCGGCCGTGAAGGGCTCCAAGCTGCGCAATGGCGGGCAGGTCTGCATCGCCCCGAACCGCTTCCTGGTCCACGGGTCCCTGGCGGACCGCTTCGCTGAGGGCGTCGCCGACATGTTCCGGGGGCTGCGCGTCGGCCCGGGCACCGACCCGGAGACCACGCTCGGCCCCCTGGCCATGCGCTCCCAGCAGGAGACCGTCTCCGACCTGGTCGACGACGCCGTGGCCAAGGGCGCCCGCGTCGTCTACGCCGGAGAGGTCCCGGAGGGCGACGGCTACTGGTCCGCCCCGACCGTGCTGGCCGACGTCCCGGCCGACGCGAAGATCATCTCCGAGGAGATCTTCGGCCCCGTCGTCGCCATCACCACCTTCACCGACCGTGACGCCGCCATCGCCGACGCCAACGACACCCCGTTCGGCCTGGCCGCCTACGTGTTCAGCGAGAACCTGGCCTCGGCCCTCGACGCGGCCGAGCGCATCGAGGCCGGCATGGTCGCCGTGAACAAGGGCGGCCTCTCCGACGCCTCCGCCCCGTTCGGCGGCGTCAAGCAGTCCGGCGTCGGCCGCGAGGGCGGGTTCACCGGCATCGACGAGTTCCTGGAGGAAAAGCTCATCTCCCTGGAGCCGTAGGCCCGCGCCCAGGCCCGGCCGGGCGCGCCCTCCCCGGGGATCAGCCCAGCCGGCCGCGGCCCATCCGCAGGAGGGCGGAGGCGATCGCGGGGCCCTCGGGGCCCAGGCGGTCGCGGAATTCGTTGATGATCTGGACCTCGCGGGTGTGGACCAGGCGGGTGCCGCCGGAGCCCATGCGGGTTCGGCCGACGGCCCTGCTCACCGCGGCGCGGCGCATGATCGCGTCGATGATGATCTCGTCGAGGCGGTTGATCTCCTCCCGGTAGCGCTCGATCTCCTCGCTGGACAGCGGGTCGTCGGTGCCGGTGGGGGTGCGGACCGTGAAGGCGTCGATCATCGGGTTGCCGGTCTCGGGGGCGGTTCCCGGGTTCTCCTCGCTCATGCGTCCCATCATGCCAGGCCGCGGCGCCGGAGAGTCCGGTGTCGGGGCCTCCGATAGGCTGTTGCCCATCATGGCCGACGAACCGATCCCGTTCCCGCACCCGCCCGTCCCCGAGCCCCCGCCGGAGGAGCCGGCGCCGGAGGCCCCGTTCCCCGACGACGCGCCGCCGGCGGAGGAGAACCCCTTCGGCGCAGCCGAATCCGACCGCTGGGCCCGGCCCGCGGTGGAGCGCGACCCGTTCGGCGGGCGCGGCGGCGTCGGCGCGGGGCTCGCCGGCGGCTTCGGCGGAGATGCCGGTC
>JAEWGK010000223.1 GCA_023388385.1 Actinomycetes bacterium
GACGTCTCGGACGACGACTCCGGCGACGGGGCCGTGGTCTCCTCGGTCTTCTCCGGCTTCCACTCGGTGAAGCCGGCGATCTCCGGGACCCCGTTGACGGTGATGCCGATGCCGCCCAGGCCGAACAGCGCCAGCATCGCGGCGGCCGGGGCGACGAAGCGCCAGCGGCGGTCCATCACCGCGGCGGGGGCGTCAGGGTCGACGGCTGCGCGGGCCTCGCGCCGGTCATGGCCCAGCCACCAGGCCGCCGGCAGGATGATGCCGGCGCCGAGCAGAAGGCCCGGGATGATCGCCCCGGCGCCCCAGATGATCGCCGGCAGGATGAACGCCACGACACCGAGCGCGATCGCCAGGATCGCGAGGATGGACTTGGCCGTGTGGTTCGGGCGGGTGCCGCCGGAGCGGGGGACAGTCACGGGCGTTCTCTTTCGTCGTCGTGGCGGGGTGGGCCATGGGCTCGGCAGGGGCGAAACGATGGGGCAATGGTACGACGTCGCGCACGCTTCCGTCGGATACGTCTCCCCCCGGGCCCCCGCCCGTGACACGCCGGCGCCCGCGAAACCCCGCGCGCCGCCGGATCGCCGGCTACCGCTGCGGAGAGCGCTCCCCGTCCCCTGCACACGGAAATGGCGCCCCCGCGGCGACCGTGTGGTCGTGGCGGGGGCGCCGTCGTCAAGCAGGTGGTACCACGGGCGGGATTCGAACCCGCAACATGCGCATTTTGAGTGCGCCGCCTCTGCCGATTGGGCCACCGTGGCCTGGGCCCGTCCGGACCCGTCTCCCGGGCCATCGCGGAGACGGCCCGGAAGGGACTATACCGCACCGTCCGACGCGGAGAAGCGGACCTGCGCCCACGCGACCACGGCGACGACGATGGCGCCGAGGATGAACAGGCCCAGCGCCAACGGCCAGTCGGAGCCGACCGCCTGCAGCGAGCCGTCCTCCGCCTGCCACGGCCAGAGCGCGCGCAGGGAGCCCAGCAGCAGGCCGGACATGGCGACCAGCGTCAGGGCGTGATGGGTCTCCAGCATCCGCTCCAGGAAGCGGACGAACAGCGCGATGCCCGTGATGGCGCCCAGCATGAACACCGCGAGGTACGGGACGTTCAGCGTGTCGACGGCCGCCATCGTCGGCACATACAGGCCGATGAGCAGCAGGAAGAACGAACCCGACACGCCGGGCAGCGCCAGCGCGCAGACGGTCACCGAGGCGGCGAGGAACACCAGGATGAGCGACGGCTCGGTCGGCGCCGCGGACGGGATGGACGTCACCCAGAACAGCGCGACGGCGAAGAGCACGAACACCGCGGCGGCCTTGCCGCGCATGCCCGGCCGGTCAAGCTCACCCGGGCGGATCTCCTGGAACGGGATGACGACCGACGCCAGGATCATGCCGAAGAACAGCGAGCGCGACGCCACCGGATGATCGGTGACGAAGGACTCCATCAGACCGGCGATGGAAAACACCATGGCGCCCATGCCCAATGCCAGCGGCACCAGCAGCCACCAGTCCACCCGCTTCAGGGCGGTGCGCCAGTCGCCGCCCGTCACCAGCTCCTTCGGGACGTCCGTCAGGTGCTTTGCGGAGGCGATCAGCCGTTCATAGATGCCCGTGATGAGGGCGACCGTGCCGCCGGAGACGCCGGGGATGGTCTCGGCGATGCCGATCAGTGCGCCGCGGACGGCGTTGGCGACGAAGGCGCCCGGGGTCAGCGGCGGATGATTCGTCGGATGGCCGGCGCTCGCGTCCGCAACGTGGTGGCCGACCCTGGCCTCGGAGGAGTCGTTGTTGTTCATCACCGGGGATGGTACCGGGGTGAACGCTTTCCCCCGGCATCGGCGAGGCTCTCCGGGGCGTGATCCGCGCCGCATTTCGCGTGCGGGGCGGGATTTGGGCGGGGGTGCGGTGCCACGGGCGTGCGGCGCCGCGGCCGGTGGTGCCCGTCGTGTGGCGCCGCGGCCGCTATCCTTCGGACGGCACCTCGGTCGGCGTCTCGATGACGTTCTGGATGTGCCGGCCGTACGACTCGATGGCGCGGGTCTCGAAGGGGATGCCGCGGGTGTATCCGACGAGGACCGTCGCGAAGCCGTTGTACATCGCCAACGCGTACTGGCAGCGCTGCTCCGCGTCGTTGTCGGACGTCACGCCGGGGGCCTCGCTGCGGATGCGGTCGAAAAGCGCGCCGCCGATGACGCGCTGGAACTCGTCGGTCACCGTGGTGACGGCCGTGGGGCTGCCGGCCGTCGCCATGAGCAGGGTGATGAGCGACGACGTGGACGCGCGCTCGGCGTTGACCGCGTCATCGGCGAGTGAATGGCCGATGCGGTCGAAGGGGACGGAGCAGATGACGTCGCGCATGGGCGTGAAGTCGACGAGTTCCTGGAGTAGCCCCTCCTTGGTGCTGAAGTACTTGATGATGAGCGGCGCGCTGACGCCGGCCTCTTCCGCGATCTCCTTCAGGGAGACCTTCGCAAAGGGCTTGTGCGTGAAGTATCCCTTCGCGACCTCGACGATGCGCGCACGGGTGTC
>JAEWGK010000002.1 GCA_023388385.1 Actinomycetes bacterium
GCCACGGGCGGTGGCCGGCGAAGTGGCGCCGCTGGATGAACCAGACCCAGACGGCAGTGACGACCATGTGCGGGATGCCCCACCAGAGGATGCGCGGGTCGGTGTAGCCGATGCCGTTGCGGTGAAGCACCGCGAAGGCGACGGCGGAGATGATCGACTGGACGATGACGGCGCCGGCAATCTCGGCGATGGCCCGGCGCGGCGGGGTGCCCGCACGGGCGATGGCGTTAGAGGTCATGGCGGGACAGGGTAGGCAACGCCGATGAGGGGAACCTGAGTGCGCGATGCCTCCTCCTCCGGCGTGCATGACGACGCCCCCCGCCCCGGTCCCCCTCCCGTCGGCGACCTCCGACACGAAAAGGCCCCCACCCTTCCGGTGGAGGCCTCCCGCTTTCGTACCCCGTACGGGATTTGAACCCGTGCCGCCGCCGTGAGAGGGCGGTGTCCTGGGCCGCTAGACGAACGGGGCTCGGACGGCGCTTCCGGACGTCCCGGCCGCGCTGACCCGGGTAACATTAGCAAGCGCCCATTACCCCGCCTAATCGCCAGGTCACAGGGAGGATCGGGGCGTCGCAAAGCGAGCATCGCACGACGCGTGCGGCGCACGCGGCGGCGACCACCCGCACAATGCGGCACACATGCGCAACCCCGCATCGGCGCGTCCGCGCCACTGCGCGACGCGGCGGGATAAGGTTGACCTCATGAAGCTCGAGGACCTCACGGACAGCGCGCAAAACTACCTCAAGGCGCTGTGGGCCCTCTCCGAATGGGAGGCCGTCGCCGTCACGCCGTCGATGCTCTGCGAGTATCTGAGCCTCAAGCCGTCGTCGGTCTCCGACCAGATCCGGCGGCTGACGAAACAGGGGCTCGTCGACCACGCGCGCTACGGCTCAATTTCACTCACGCCCGAGGGCCGAAAGCTCGCCGTGCAGATGATCCGCCGCCACCGCCTGCTGGAGACGTTCCTCCGCGAAGCCCTCGACTACGGCTGGGACGAGGTGCACGACGACGCAGAGCGCCTCGAGCACGCCGTCTCCGAGCGGCTCCTCGAGCGCATCGACGCCAAGCTCGGCCACCCGACGCACGACCCCCACGGCGACGTCATTCCCGCCGCCGACGGCACCGTTCCCGACTCCGCCGCACAGGCGCTGACGACGCTGTCCGCCGGCGACGAGTTCATCGTCCGCCGCATCAGCGACGAGGACCCCGGGCTGCTCCGCCACCTCGAGGGCACCGGCGTCCTGCCCGGCAGCCGATGGACGCTCAAGGACGCCGGGGCATACTCCGGCGTGCTTGTGCTGTCGCCGACGGCCGCCGACGGGGAAGCCACGGGCGATGAGAGTGGCGACGCGGCCAGCGCAGGTGCGGGCGCGGCGGGCTCCGGTGCGGGCGCGGCGGGCTCCGGTGAGGTGCCGCTCGGCCGCGAAGCCGCCGAGGCCATCCGAGTGCGCGTCCGCAACCGCGAATAGGGGTGAGGGCAGCAGCCGCAGGGCCCCGGACCGCCGGCCGCCGGGATCACGCCTTCCGGCCGCTTCCCCGCAGGGGTTAACGCGCTTTAGCGGTAGGAACGGGTCACCAGAACTCCGGATTTGGCCGTTTCCGCGACCCGTTCCTCCCGCTAAAGGACGTTAACCCCCGGCTTTGGCCGCACCACCGGCCACCGGCACGGATGGCCGCCACACATTGGATGCGGGCCTAGACCGGTAACGGCGACGACGACCATTCCCGGCGCGGCATCAGCGGCGGGCGCGGCTGCGCGAATCCCCAGGCCCGTCCGGCGGCGTGCCCAGTCCCGGCCCCGTCCGACGGAGAGCGCCGCAGCCGCATTCCCCTCCCCGCAAACACCAGGGTGGACGACGGAGAGGGAGGAACGTGGCGAACCTCGTCTGCTTCTCATCCATTCCCGAGAACACCCATAACGTTCGTCGGCAAGCTCGGCCTGCCGGCTCACCGCATCCCGCCCCGCCACGCCGATCGGCCGCCGCCCATCGAGGAAACGTATGTGCCAGTCGTGCCCACGTACGGCGACGGCACGGAGGACCGCGCCCTGCCGAAGCCCGGCATCCGGTTCATCAACGACCCGGCGAACAGGGCGCTCACCAGGGGTGTCGTCCCCTCCGGCAACACGAACTCTGGCGACGGGTACTGCGTCACCGGGCGGGGCATCGCCAGGAAGACCCGGCCCGGAGCTCTACCGGTTCGAGCTGAGGGGCACGGACGAGGACGTCGTTGTCGTCCGGGGGGCCTGCGCCGCTGATGGGCGCCCAACCCGCCGGCGCCGCCGGAATCTGCCGCCGCGGCCGGGCAGGTCCGTCACGGCGGGTCCTCTTAGGGGAAGTAGCCCCACGTCGGGTCCAAGCCCCGGACAGACGGGGGGGTTAACGCCCTTTAGCGGGCAGAACAGGTCATGAAACCGGCCGAATCCGGTGCTCGGGTGACCCGTTCTGCCCGCTAAAGGGCATTTACCCCACCGGTTGGGCCGCATCGGCGCCACCGCGGCCGCTCGCACCCGCCGTTGCAGCCCCCGCCATTGCGGCCCCCAACCATGGCCGCGCGCCCGGCGGTAGTTTCGGAATCGTGAGCGACATGAACCGAACCGTCCCGTCCGACGTCGACATCGCCCAGGCCCACAAGGCGCGGCCCATCGCCGACATCGCGCGGGAGGCGGGCATCCCCGCTGACGCCCTCATCCCCTACGGCACCACGAAGGCGAAGATCGACCTCGCCGCACTCGCCGCCCTCGACGACGCCGGCACCGCGGGCGGCCACGTGGCTTCGGCGGGCTCCCCCGGCGCCACTGCCGCCACCGCTACCACCACTGCCCCCGCACCGGACGACGCCCCGCACCGCCCCCGCCTGGTCCTCGTCTCGGCGATGTCGCCGACGCCGGCGGGTGAGGGCAAGTCGACGGTCCTCATCGGCCTGACCGACGCCGTCGCGGCGATGGGTCTGCGCGCCGCCACGGCGATCCGCGAGCCGTCGCAGGGCCCGGTCATGGGGCTGAAGGGCGGGGCATGCGGCGGCGGCTACGCGCAGATCGTCCCGATGGAGGACATCAACCTGCACTTCACCGGCGACTTCCACGCGATCGCGGCGGCGACGAACACGCTGGCGGCGCTCATCGACAACCACATCCACCAGGGCAATCGCCTGCGCATCGACCCGCGGACGATCCGTTGGCAGCGGTGCCTGGACGTCAATGACCGCTCGCTGCGCAACGTCGTGACGGGCCTCGGCGGCCCGACGTCGGGCGTGCCGCGGGAGACGGGCTTCACCATCACGGCGGCGAGCGAGCTCATGGCGGTCCACGGCCTGGCGGCATCCCTGGAGGACTTCTCCGACCGAGTCTCCCGAATCCTGGTGGGCTTCACGTTCGACGGGGATCCGGTGACGGCGGGCGACATCGGGGCGGTGGGCGCGCTGACGGCGCTCATGCGCGACGCGGTGAACCCGAATCTGGTCCAGACGCTCGGCGGCAGCCCGGCATTCGTCCACGGTGGCCCGTTCGCCAACATCGCGCACGGCTGCAACACGCTGGCGGCGACCCAGACGGCGATGCGCTTCGCCGACGTGGTGCTGACGGAGGCGGGCTTCGGCTCGGATCTGGGCGCGGAGAAGTTCTTCGACCTCAAGGCCCGCGCCGGCGGCCTGGAGGTGGACGGCTGCGTGCTCGTCGCGACGATCCGGTCGCTGAAGCGCAACGGCGGCGCGGATCTCGGCGACTTGGCGCGCGAGGACGTCTCCGCGCTGCGACGGGGCGTGGCCAACCTGGAGCGGCACATCTCCGTCATCCGGGCCTTCGGGGTCGAGCCGGTGGTGGCGCTCAATCTGTTCTCGTCGGACACGCGGGCGGAGCGCGACTGGCTGCGCGGGTGGGCCGCGGAGAACGGCGTCGCGTTCGCGGAGGCCGACGTGTGGGCGCGCGGCGGCGCGGGAGCGGCAGAGCTCGCGGACACCCTGCTGGAGGTCATGGACCGCACCGCGGGCACCCGCTCCCACCCGTTGTACGCCCCGGCCGATGGCATCGAGGCGTCCATCGCCACGCTGGCGGAGCGCGTCTACGGTGCCGCGTCCGTCGAGTACTCGCCGCAGGCGTGGAAGGATCTGGCGCTGCTGCGCCGCCACGGCTGGGATCGGCTGCCGGTGTGCGTGTC
>JAEWGK010000012.1 GCA_023388385.1 Actinomycetes bacterium
CAACGGCATCGGGGACCTCATCCCGGGCGCCTAGGCGGACGCGATGGATTCCTGGGTGATCGCCACGATGGCGTGCGTCGGAGTGGGTTTCCTGCTCTTCGGCGGGGCCTTCGCCGGCTTCATGTACGGCATGCGCCGGTCCCTCGTCCTCGCGCTGTGCCTCGGCGCCGCGCTGCTGGTGACTGTCATCCCCGTCATCATCGCGTTGTCGGTGGCCATCTGAGCGGCGGGCGCGCGGGCCCCGGCGCGCGCGGAGCGGATTGGCCCCGGCCAGGGGAGATGGGGTACCCTGCTGGGGTTGCCTGACGCAACGAACCCTCCTGCCACGGCAACCCGCCGCGGCCGAATCCGAATTACTAGACCATGGGAGGTGATGAGGTCCGTGCGTCACTACGAAGTCATGATCATCGTCGATCCGAAGATCGACGAGCGCACCGTCGGCTCGTCGCTCGACAAGTACCTCGAAATCGTCCGCAAGGACAATGGCGAGGTCAAGAAGGTGGACATCTGGGGCAAGCGCCAGCTGGCGTACCCCATCGAGAAGAAGAGCGAGGGCATCTACGCCGTCGTCGAGCTCGACTGCGAGCCCGACACGGTCAAGGAGATGGACCGTCGACTCAACCTGAACGACTCCATCCTGCGCACCAAGGTGCTGCGGACGGATCGCTAAACCGGCGCCACCGGCAACCGGGACGCCAATCCCGTTAAGGAGCGAACCCACATGGCACAGGGAGAAACCCCCATCACGTTGGTCGGCAACGTCGTCGCTGACCCGGAAATCCGCTACACGAACAGCGGCGTGGCCGTCGCGAACTTCCGCGTCGCCTCGACGCCCCGTGTCTTCGATCGGAACACCAACCAGTGGACCGACGGCGAGGCGCTGTTCCTGACGTGCAACGTCTGGCGGGACATGGCCTCCAACGTGGCGGACACCCTGACCAAGGGCATGCGCGTCATCGTCCAGGGCAAGCTCCGCCAGCGCGGCTACACGACACGCGACGGCGAGAACCGCACCGTCTACGAGATCGAGGTCGACGAGGTCGGCCCGTCCCTGAAGTTCGCGTCCGCCCAGGTGAACCGGAACCCCCGTTCCGGCGGCCAGGGTGGCGGCGGCTACGGCGGCGGCAATGCCGGCGGCCCGGGCGGCCAGTCCCGCCAGGGATTCTCCGGCGGCCAGCAGCGCCAGGGGTTCGGCGGCGGTCAGCCCGCCGAGGACCCGTGGGGCTCCGCACCGCAGGCCGGCGATTTCGGCGACGGCGGCGAACCGCCGTTCTGATGACGATGGCCGGGATGACCCCGGCACCCGGTTGAACCAACTCTCTTCCACTCCAGACATTCCACCGAAAGGCAGGGATCATGAAGCTGATCCTCACCGCCGCTGTCGACCACCTCGGTGTCCCGGGCGACATCGTCGAGGTCAAGGCCGGCTACGGACGTAACTACCTGCTTCCGCGCGGACTGGCGATCGTCGCCACCCGCGGCGCCGAGAAGCAGATCGAGGGCATCCGCCGCGCCCAGGAGGCGCGCGAGATCCGCGACCTGGATCACGCCCGCGAGGTCAAGGGGACCATCGACGCCCTCGACAACGTGAAGGTCGCCGTCAAGGCGTCGGAGAGCGGCAAGCTCTTCGGCTCCGTCTCCAAGGCCGACATCGCCGACGCCGTCCGCGCCGCCTCCGGGCAGGCCGTTGACAAGCGCGCCGTCGAGCTCGCGCCGGGCCAGATCAAGGCCCTCGGCAAGCACACCGTGGACATCGCGCTGCACCCGCAGATCACCGCGCACGTGTCCGTGGAGGTCGTCGCCGGTTAGTCCCGGTTTCACTTCAGACGACGGCCGCGTCCGGTCCACGACCGGGTGGCGCGGCCCAATGACAACAGCGCATCGCGGGGCCCCGTGCCCCTCCGCCGTCCGGCGGGGGTCGGGGCCCCGCGGTGTGTCCGGGGACGGGCCGCCGGTGGGCCGGAGGCGGGCGTCACCGGATGTCGCGGAGTATCCCCAGGTCGGGGAGCGGGTTGTGGATAACGTGTGGGTGAACGCCCACGTCGGCGGTCGGAGAGGACATCGTTGGCGAATCAAAGGTGAATGACGGATGACGTTCCGATCCGCGGAACCGCCACCCCCGGGCGTCGCCGCGCTCGTGGACGACACGCCTGTATAGCCCTTTGACCTGCGTATTCGTCGAGTTTGCCGTGGTAGGGGCGTTGTTCCGGGCGTGTCGTCCCCAACGTTGTCCACAACACGACCTGGACATTCACCGGTGGTTCACAATCTCGCGGAAGTTGTCCACATGGCGTGTTGACTAACCAGCCGCGGACTGCTTCCCAGAAGGCCCCGGAGCCGGCTCCGGAGCGGGAGTCGGGCAACGGGCGGCGGGCGTCGGCTGTCGGGCCGGCGGGTAAGGTCAGGGGCCGCGGAGACCTTCCGACGAGGCCCGCACATGCAGTGGAGGCAGCGGAAAGGGGCGGCAGATGACCGGAGCCGGAGGGGCGCACGCGGAGCGCAGGGGATATGACGACGATCCGGGCGTATCCTTCGCGGACGACGCGCCGCCGCCGCCCGAGCCGTTCGATGGAGCGGGGCCGCCGGACCAGGAGTACCGCCGACGCGGCACGGCGGCGGCGGGCGCGCTGTCGTTCGACCGGCAGCCGCCCCACAATATCGAGGCCGAGGAGGCCGTGCTGGGCGGAATGCTGCTGAGCTCCTCCGTGATCGCCGACGTCGGGTCGGTGCTGCGCGTCGACGACTTCTACCGGCCGGCGCACCAGACCATCTACCAGGCCATCCTGCACCTCTACGCGGAGGTGGAGAACGTCGACGCGATCCTCGTCGCCGGGCGGCTGGACCAGACCGGCAACCTCGATCGCGTGGGCGGCGCATCGTACCTGCACACGCTGATGGCGACGGTGCCGACGGCGGCGAACGCGCACTACTACGCGAAGATCGTGGCGGAGAAGGCGGCCGTTCGCCGCCTCATCGACGCGGGCACGAAGATCGTGGCTCTCGGACAGGCCGGGGCGGAGGACTCGGAGGCGGTCGACCTCATCGATCGCGCGCAGCAGATCGTCTTCGACGTGTCCCGGGACGAGGAACGGGTGGATTACGCCTCGGTGGGCGAGCTCATGCCCGGCGTCCTCGACGAGATCGAGGAGCTGTCCTCCGCCGGCGGCCTCGCGCAGGGCGTGCCGACGGGCTTCGCGGACCTCGATCGCCTCACCAACGGACTCCACGGCGGGCAGATGATCATCGTCGCCGCCCGACCCGGCGTCGGTAAGTCGACGCTGGCGATGGATTTCGTGCGGTCGGCCTCCATCGCCCCGAAGGGGGACAAGAAGACCTCCGTCATCTTCTCCCTGGAGATGAGCAAGTCGGAGATCATGATGCGCATCCTGTCGGCGGAGGCACAGGTCAAGCTCTCCGACATCCGCTCCGGGTCAATGGACGACGACAAGTGGGCGAAGCTGGTCAACCGCGCCGGCGCCATCGAGGATTCGCCGATCTACATCGACGACTCCCCGACGCTGACGATGATGGAGATCCGCGCCAAGGCCCGCGACATCAAGGTCCGCCACGGCCTCGACCTCGTTGTCGTCGACTACCTGCAGCTGATGACCTCCGGCAAGAAGGTCGAGTCTCGCCAGCAGGAGGTCTCCGAGTTCTCGCGCCAGCTCAAGCTGCTGGCGAAGGAGCTGGACGTCCCGGTCGTCGCCATCTCCCAGCTGAACCGAGGTCCAGAGGCCAGGACAGACAAGAAACCGCAGGTAGCCGACCTGCGAGAGTCCGGTTCCCTGGAGCAGGACGCCGACATGGTCATGCTGCTGTACCGGCCCGACTCGCAGGAGCAGGACCACGAGCGCGCGGGCGAGGCGGACATCATCCTCGCCAAGCACCGCGGCGGCCCCATCGGCACCGTCACGGTCGCCTCCCGGCTGCACTTCTCCAGTTTCGCCAACATGCACCGGGAGTAGCGCGGCCCGGCCGGGGGAGGTCCCGAGGCCCCCGGGGACGTGACATCGGACACGAGAATTCGGATATGCGCGTTCGCGAAGCTACGCTGTTCAGGCGCGTCCCCTCCGCGGCACGGCGGCCACCTGGGGCGCACACACGTCCGGTCCGCATCCCCGGGAGGTTCCGCTGAGCACGCCCAGCCCCGCCACGCCGCCCATCGCGCCCGCCCGCACGGCGGCCGCGGCCCGACCCGTCGGCAGGGTCCAGTGGGTCGACGCGGCGAAGGGGTTCTGCATCGTGCTGGTCGTCCTGGGCCACGCGATCACGGAGCTGGGCAACCACGGCTGGACGTCCGCCCGTTGGGCGGAGGTGAACCTCATGCTCGGCCCGGTGCGCATGCCCCTGTTCTTCCTCGTGTCCGGCCTGTTCGCCGCGAAGGCGCTGTCGGAGTCGTGGGCGAAGCTGGCGGACCGCCGCATCTGGGTCATGGTCTGGCTCTACGTCGTGTGGGTGCCGGCCCGTGAGCTGGTCCTGGCGCTCATCCCGAGGTCGATGGCGGAGGAGGGCATCATCGCCCCGCCCGCCGTCATGGATCCCGCATCCTGGCTCGCCATCGGCGCGCGCATCGTCCACTCGGTCTACGAGCCGACGTCGTATCTGTGGTTCCTCTACGCCCTGGCGCTGTTCGCGATCCTCTCGAAGGCGATGCGGCACGTGCACCCGGCGATCCAGATTGGGCTGGCCGCGCTGGTCAACGTCTGGTCCCCGTTCCAGGACGCCAGCTGGTCGTGGGACTTCATCTCGCAGATGTACGTCTTCTACGTCATAGGCATGTACGGCGCGCCCTGGATCTTCCGCCTCGCGCGGGCGCGGCTCCTGCCCGTGGTCCTGGTGACCGGCCTCGTGTACGTCGCCGTGGCGGGCCACATCTACATGACCTATCCGCACTTCAACATGGGCAACCAGGGCGTCACGCGCCTGTTCCTGTCGCTGACTGGCGTCACGTGCGCCGTGGCCCTCGTATCTCTGTTCGAGGGCACGCGGGTCCTCGCCCCGTTCCACATGCTCGGCCGCCGGACGCTGCCGGTGTTCCTCATGCACATCCCGGTGCTCGTCGCCATGTTGTTCGCCCTCAACATGCTGGTCGAGCGCGACCCTGTGCTGCCGCTGCAGACCGTCGCCGTGACCCTGGCCGCCGTCGTCGCGTGCCTGGCCGTTCACCGCCTGCTCCTGCGCGCCGGCGCCGGCTGGATGTTCGCCCGCCCGGCCTGGGTCCGCGGTGGAGTCCGCATGCCCGCGCCCGCGGGAGCCACGGGCCTGCGGAACTGACCCGGGACCCGGGGCCGCACCGGGTGGGCCTCGCCGGCGGAGCGGCCCATCCGGACGGCGGATACCCCGGCGGGCATGGACCCGCCGCCGTGGAATAGAGCGCGGCGGCGGGGCGTTGCACCGCCCGAACGACGAAGCACCCGATGAAGGACGAGGTTTTCACATGGCCACCATCGACGTCACCAACGAGACCTTCGAGACGACCGTGTCCGGGGAGGGCATTGCCCTGGTGGATTGCTGGGCCAGCTGGTGCGGCCCCTGCCGCCAGTTCGCCCCCATCTTCGAGAAGGCGTCGGAGGAGCACCCGGACGTCACCTTCGCCAAGCTGGACACCGACGCGAACCAGGAGGTGTCGGCGATGCTGGGCATCCAGTCCATCCCGACCCTGCTGCTGTTCCGCGACGGTATCCTGCTGTTCCGCCACTCCGGTGTCGTGCCGGGTGCGGCCATCGCGGACATCCTGAAGCAGGCCCGCGAGCTCGACATGGCCGAAGTCCGCACCACGGTCGAGGAGGCCCGCCGGGAGGCGGGGGAGCAGGCCGGTGCCGGTGGCTGATGGACGCCCGCACGGGCGGCGCGCCCGCCGCACCGCGCATCCCCCACCGCGTGACGACGACGGCCCGCGATCCCCGGGGATCGCGGGCCGTCGTCGTGGCCGTGGGCGTCGTCAACTCACGCGGGAACCGCGCACGGCCCAGCCGATCAGGAAGCCGATGAACGCCATCGCCAGGGCCGTGCCGCCGACGAGCAGTCCGGCCGGCCGCTCGGATCCGGCCTCCTCGACGGAGGCGGCGACCGGGGTGCCCGGCTCGGACCCGTCGTTGCGGTGGGGCACGACGACGCCGTCGGGGAAGACCATCTCCACTGCGCGGGTCGCGGCCTTCGAGGACGGGTCGCCGGTGGTCAGCACGGCCATCGCGAAGCGCTGGTCCTCGCCGAGGAAGCCGACGGAGTTGCGCATGCGCGGATCGTCCCAGCCGCCTTTCTGGCCCACCATCTCGCCGTCGAGGCCCTCGCGCAGGCCGAAGTCCTGGCCGGCGTCGCCGTAGGAGTACTTCGGCAGGGAGTACATGAGGCGGATGAGGTAGTCGGTCTCGTCGGGGGAGAGCCCGCCGTCGCCGTCGAGGACGCCGGCGAAGAACGTCGCCATGTCCTTCGGGGAGGAGGTGGAGGCGGCCCAGTTCGGCCGCGGCTGCGTCGCGTCGGAGAGGTGGTAGCGCTCGCGGACGGAATCGACGATCTCGCCCCGGCCGTAGGCGTTCCACAGCGCGGTGGTCGCCTCGTTGTCGGAGTACCGCATCGCGTCGTCGCGCAGCATCGCGTCGGCGTTGCCCGACCGGGGCATCTCGCCCGTGCCGGCCTCGATCTCGCCGTTGTTCCCGGGGCGCTCGTAGTTGGTGTAGCCGACGACCTCGGCGACGAAGACCTTGGTCACGCTGGCCAGCGGGAACGGGTCCCCGCCGTGGGAGTTGGCGACCATGCGGCCGGTCGCGCGGTCGTAGAGGGCCATGCCCAGGACGACGCCGTCGTCGGCGAGCTCCTCCGTCGCGTCCTCCATGCGCTCCTCGACGGCATCGTAGTCCAGGGCGGGCAGCGTCCTGTCCGCGGAATCGGCGATGTCGGCGGCGGCGACGGGGGCGACGAGGAAGCCGGCGGCGGTCGCGGCCGCCGCCGCGGCGAGGGCCGCACGGTGGCGGGCGTTCCGGAGGCTCAGCATGAACCGGGATGTTACCCCTACGATGGGTGGGAATCTCCGGGAACCCGGACCATGACCAACCCCGGCAGCCCGCGCGGGCGCCGGTCAGCGAAAGCGAGTGATCCCGACATGGCCAATCCGTTCAGCAAGGGCTGGAAGTACATGATGTCGGCCTTCGACAAGAAGATCGACGACAACGCCGACCCGAAGGTGCTGCTGCACCAGGCGGAGCAGGAGGAGAGCCGCCGCCATGACGCGATCCAGCAGCAGGCCGCCCAGGTCATCGGCAACCGCAATCAGCTGGAGATGAAGCTTGGCCGCCTGAGGAGCGACCGCGACACGATCACGGCGAACACCCGCGCTGCACTCGAGCAGGCCGACCGCGCCCGCGCCGCCGGCGACGATGCGAAGGCCGCGGAGCTGGAGAACACCGCGGAGGTCTTCGCCTCCCAGCTGGTGTCCATCGAGCGCGAGCTGGAGGATACGACGACGATGCACGCCCAGGCCTCCGCCGCCGCCGACGAGGCGCAGAAGCAGGCGAAGCTGTCCCAGCAGCGCCAGCAGGAGCTGAAGGCGCAGTTCCGCGAGCTGGAGGCCCAGGCCGACCAGGCGGAGATGCAGCAGCGCACCGCCGCGACGCTCGACGGCATCCGCGCCATCGAGGGCGATCGCGACGTCCCGACGCTCGATTCGATCCGCGAGAAGATCGAGGGCCGCTACGCCCGCGCCCTTGGCGCCCAGGAGCTGGCGGAGAACGGCGCCGCCGGCCGCATGGCCGAGATCGAGGCCGGCTCCACCGACGTCCGCGCCTCCATGCGCCTGGACGAGATCCGCGCGAGCATGCGCTCGGAGACCACCGGCGAGCTGGGTTCCGGCTCCGCGCCGGGCGCGTCCGGTGCGGCGGGTGAGCTGGAGGCCGGCGACGGCGACGCGGAGGGGAACGCGGGCTCCGCGGGCGCGGGCGCGAAGTAGCGCGGCGCCGGGCGTAGGCGACGTCCGGCGTGCGCGGGGCCCGGCCCTACAGGCCGCCGTTCTCGCGGCGTCGGTTGAGCAGGAGGCTGCGGATGCCGGCGTGGAAGCCATCCCGCAGGTTGACGCGCTGGCTCTCGGTCAGCGTGTACTCGTGCAGCGTCTCGCACGCGAACTGCAGCAGCGGGCGGTCGATGTGGGTGGGCAGCCCGCCACCGGACAGAAGGTGGGCCTCGTCGCGCTGCTGCTCCGTCGCCGCGGACTCGTACCACCAGGCGGCGTACTGCTGGCCGACGTCGAACGGCGTCTGGAAGCCCGCGGAGGCCCAGACCTCGTTCGGCAGCGGCACGTAGCGGCTGCGGAGCTTGCGCCGCGGCGCCATCATCGACGGGTTCGGGCGCGGGCCAGGCTTCGGTGCCGGGGCGGCGCCGCCCTCCGGGGTGCCTGCCGCGCCGTCTTCTTGCGACGGGCGCGGCGGGACGGAGAGGCCCCCGACCTGCCCGGCCTGCTCGGCAGCGGTGGCCTGGGCCTCCGCCGGCACCTCGCGGCGTCCGGCCTTCGCGGCCGTCTGGATTGCGGCGTCGCTCGGGTCGTCGGCCTGCGCCGTCGGGGTCGCCGGAGCGGGATCGTCGGCGTCGTCGGGTGCCGCGTCGGCGTCGGCCGTCGCGCCGACGGGTGTCGTGGCATCCCGGGTATCCCCGGCCTCGTCCGGCCCGCTGGGAGCGGCGGCGTCCGCGGAGCCCCCTGCTGTGGAGCCGTCGGCGGAGGCGTCGCGGGAGGCATCGTCACGTGAATCCTTCGAGCCCGGCGGGGTGACCCGCGTGTCGGGCACGGCCGTGGCACCGTCGGACTCCGGCGGCTCGGTGTCGCCGATGGGCTTGCCGTGGACGACCGGTGGCAGCGGGCCCTCGAGGACGTTGATCTGCATGGCTTCCGCGAAGTCCTCGCGGGGGTCCAGCACCGTCGTGGAATCGCAGGCGTGGCGCAGCGCGGAGGACATGGAGTCCCAGCCGAAGCCGTAGAGGTGCACGCGCACGCCGGCGTTGGAGACCTCCGTGACGCCGGGCAGCATGTCCGCGTCACCGGAGACGAGCACGATGTCGGAGGCCTGTTGCCGTAGCCCGGCGATCACCATGTCGGTGACCAGGCGGGTGTCCACCGCCTTCTGGATGCGCCGGTTGCCCCACTCGATGAGCTGGCCGGCGCGCAGCTGCACCCCGTCGATGGAGCGCAGCGAGCGCTGGTAGCGGTGCGGCCCCGACTCCGGGATGCCGTCGTACCAGAGCTGGCGCTGGATCGGCTGACCCAGCTGATTCGTGATCATGTCGTCGAGGACGCGCACCACCTCACGGAGATCGATCTCCAGCTGGGCGCGTGCCCCCGTCTCCCACGAGTTGTAGAAGCTCGCGAGGAGGTAGGAGGTGTCGACGTAGACGAGCGTCCGTTCAAGCATGGTCCCTTCATCCGTTCATAAATTCATAAGTCAGATTTGTTCACCCTCCAGGATGCACGAACGGGCACCATCCGCGCCGACGATCCCGGGCCGCCGTCGTCCCGGGGGCCGGGTAGCGTGGTCCGGGCGGGACATCCCGCCGCTGGTCGAGCGGGTCCGGGGGTGGTTCCGAGAACCGCGGCGGAAATCCGCGGCGGACGGCGGAGAATGCGAGGAGGAGCGTTTCCGGTGGGGCGCAAGTGGTTCGTGATGCTCGTCGTGCTGTGCGTCGCGACGCAGGCCATCTTCAACGGCGGGCGCGTGCTGCTGAGCTACCGCGTATTGGCCTTCGGCGGCGACGCCACCATGGTCGGCCTGTTCACCGCCGCGTTCTCCCTCGTGCCGCTCCTCATCGCCGTGCCCGCCGGGCGGCTCGTCGACGACGGGTCCGCCCCGGGCGTCATGCGCGCCGGGCTCGTCGCGACGCTCGCCTCCGCCACCCTCATGGCCCTGTCGCCGAACCTGGCGGTGCTGCTCGTCGGCTACGTGCTCATGGGCTTCGCGCACATGGTGACGCTCATCGCGGCGCAGGGCATGGTCGCGTCGCTGCGCGGCTCGACATCCGCCCTCGACTCCCTGTTCGCGTACTTCACGCTGGGAATCAGCGCCGGCCAGTTCGCCGGCATCCTCTTCTCCGGCTGGATCGCGTCGATGGGCCAGGGCTCCGGACACGTCGACACGACACCCGCCTTGTGGGCACTGACCGCGCTGGCCGTGCCGGCGTTGGTCGTCGGCTGGTTCCACGCGGGCAGGTTCGCTCTGCTGTGCGACGCCGACGGGATCGCCTCCCCGGCGGCCGACCCGGCCGGGCGCGGCGAGGGGTCGGCCGCGGGCGGCGCGGACGCGACCGGACCGGATGCGGGGCGGGGCGGCCGGGGACACGACGCACCATGGACGATTCTCGCGCGGCGCGGGATGCCCCAGGCGATGCTCGCCTCGGTGTCCGTCATCGTCGCCATAGACCTGCTCACCGCCTACATGCCGGTTGTCGGTCACGAGATGGGGATGAGCGTCGGCGAGGTCACCGTGGTGCTCTCAGCCCGGTCCGGCCTGGCGATGGTCAGCCGCGCGATCATGCCGACGCTGCTGCGCCGCGGCCGCAGGAACACGGTGATGATCGCGGCGGTGGTGGTGGGGGCCGCGCCCCTGCTGGTCATGCCGTGGCTGGGCGCGGTTTGGACGATGGCCGTCGCCACGGGCATCTGCGGATTCGCGTGGGGCCTGGTGATGCCCATGACGATGACGTGGGTATCCCAGCTCGCGCGAGAGCGCGACCGGGCGATGGCGCTGTCCGTCCGGCTGATGGGAAACCGGCTGGCGCAGGTCGTCGTCCCTCCCGCCGCGGGCGCGGTCGCGGCGGGAAGCGGCGCCGCGACGGTGTTCCTTGTTGCCGGGGCGATTATGGCCGCGGCGATGGCCGGGACCCTCCAGGCCGCGAGGGCGGGGTTGCTGCCGGAGTAGGCGAACGGCGCCACGGGCCCGGTGTGGGCGCGCGTGCCGGATGGGGCCCGTTCCCGGGGTTGGTTGGATGCGCGGGCATGCGTCAATGAGGGGGTAAAACGGCTGCTGACCAGCTGTTTTGTTCTTGTGTTCACGCACATGTAATGTTCTGGGGGTCAGCGCGGCTGGCGGGTTCGCCGTTGGGGTTGTTCCCCGGGTGGTGGGTCTGGTTGGTTGTGTTGGTTGGGGGATGCCGTGTTGTTCTTCGGTGGCCGGGTTGACCGGTGTTGCTGGAGGGTG
>JAEWGK010000049.1 GCA_023388385.1 Actinomycetes bacterium
CACCCATGCCCCAGCGCCAGTCGCCGAGGTGCGCCGCGAAGGTCGGCAGCAGCCGGCCGATGAGCCCGCCGAAGCCCGTGCCCGCGACGTACATGCCGGAGGCGACGGCGACGTGGCGGGTGTCGAACTCGTCGGCGATGTACGCCACCACGGTCGCGGGCACGCCGGACAGCATCGCGCCCTGCAGGAGCCGGATGGCCAGCAGCACCGCGAACGACGGCGCGAAGACCGCCGCCACCGACAACGCGGTCGCGCCGATGACGGAGGCGAGGATGACCGGCCGCCGGCCGACCCGCTCGCTCACCGCGGAGACCGGGATGATGAACAGGGCAATGCCCAGCGTCAGCGCGGAGACGGTCCAGCCCGTCCAGTCGGCGCCCACGCCGAAGCCGTGCCCGAGCGCCGGAAGAATGCCCTGCGTGCAGTAGAGCGCCGTGAACGTGACGACGCCCGCCGCCACCGCGCCGACCATGGTCGTGCGGTAGCCCGGGACGCCGGGCGAGAGGGGCGGGCGGGCGGCGTCGTTGCGCATCACGCCCCGCTCAGAGGATGTCGCCCGGCGCGTACGCGGCGGCCTCCGGGTACTTCCGCACCAGCTCCTCGACGCGCGCGACGACGCGGTCGACCTGCGACTCGGCCGCCCCGATGAAGGCGTGGCGGTCGGCGAGCGCGGCCTCCAGACCGGCCTTGTCGAGCGGGATGCGGTCGTCGGCGGCGAGGCGATCGACGAGGTTCTGCTCGGCGCCCTTCTCGCGCATGTCCAGCGCGGTGGCGACGGCGTTCTCCTTGATCGCCTCGTGCGCCTCCTCGCGGCCGACACCGGCGCGGACGCATGCCATGAGGACCTTGGTGGTGGCCAGGAACGGCAGATAGCGCTCCAGCTCACGGTCGATCATGGCGGGGAAGGCACCGAACTCGTCGAGGACGGTGAGGAACGTCTCGACCATGCCGTCCATGGCGAAGAACGCGTCCGGCAGCGCGACGCGGCGGACGACGGAACACGACACGTCGCCCTCGTTCCACTGGGAGCCGGAGAGGTCGGCGAGCATCGTCATGTAGCCGCGCAGCAGGACCTGGAAGCCGTTGACGCGCTCGCAGGAGCGGGCGTTCATCTTGTGCGGCATGGCGGAGGAGCCGACCTGGCCCTCCTTGAAGCCCTCGGTCACCGTCTCGTTGCCGGCCATGAGGCGGATGGTCATCGCCAGCGACGACGGGCCCGCGCCGAGTTCCACCAGCGCGGACAGCGCGTCGAAGTCGAGGGTGCGAGGGTAGACCTGGCCGACGGAGTCGAAGACGCGGGTGAAGCCGAGGCCCTCGGCGATCTCCGCCTCCAGGGACGTCAGCGCCGCCTCATCGCCGTCGAGCAGGTCGAGCATGTCCTGCGCGGTGCCCATCGGGCCCTTGATGCCGCGCAGCGGGTAGCGGTCGATGAGGTCCTCGACACGGCCGATGCCCAGCAGGATCTCGTCGGCGGCGGAGGCGAAGCGCTTGCCGAGCGTCGTCGCCTGCGCGGCGACGTTGTGGGAGCGGCCGGCCATGACCAGCGAACGGTAGCCCGCCGCCTTCTCCGCCAGCCGGGCGGCGACGGCGACGGCGCGGTCGCGGACGTGCTGCAGGGACTGGAGGATCTGGAGCTGCTCGACGTTCTCCGTGAGGTCGCGGGACGTCATGCCCTTGTGGATGTGCTCCGTGCCGGCCAGGGCGCAGAACTCCTCGATGCGCGCCTTGACGTCGTGGCGCGTCACGCGCTCGCGGGCGGCGATGGAGTCCAGGTCCACCTGGTCGACGACGGCCTCGTAGGCCTCGATGGTGCCCTCCGGCACCTCGATGCCGCGGGCGGCCTGGGCGCGGAGAACCGCGATCCACAGCTTCCGCTCGAGGATGATCTTGTGCTCCGGGCTCCACAGCTCGACGAGGGCCGGGGAGGCGTAGCGGGACGACAGGACGTTTGCGATCTTCTTCGTGGCCACGTGCCCGAGTATCCCACGCGGGCCGGGATGGGGCGTCGTCACGCCCCCGCGAACGCGGCGATCCGGTCGCACGCCTCCGCCATGTCCGCGGTCGCGCCGGCGAAGCACAGGCGCACCCAGCCGGAGCCCGAGACCGGGTCAAAGTCGATTCCCGGCGCGACGGCGACGCCCGTGGCGGCGAGGAGGTCGCGCGACCACGCCAGCGAATCGTCCGTCAGGTGGGAGACGTCCGCGTAGACGTAGAAGCCGCCGTCCGGCGGGGCGAGGTCCGCCAGACCCGCGTGCGGCAGCCGCTCCAGCAGCAGCGCGCGGTTGTCCGCGTAGCGGCGGACATGGCCGTCGAGCTCCGCCAGCGAATCCGGGTGGAACGCCTCGACCGCCGCGGCCTGCGACACCGCCGGCGGGCACACCGTCATGTTGGCGGACAGGCGGTCCAGCGGGTCCTTCAGCCAGTCGGGGACGATGAGCCAGCCGATGCGCCAGCCCGTCATGGAGAAGTACTTGCTCACGCTGCCGACGACGACCGCCGCCTCCGAGAACGCCCGCGCGCTCGCGCAGGGCCGGCCGTAGGAGATGCCGTGGTAGATCTCGTCGCTGATGAGCAGGCAGCCGTTGGCCTCGCACCACAGGGCGATGCGGTGCAGCTCCCCCGGGTCGATGATCGTGCCCGTCGGGTTGTCGGGGCTGGTGACGATGACGGCCTTCGGCGCCCTCCCCCGCTCCCGCGCGATGCCCGCGAGGATGTCCGCGGTGAGCTGGAAGCGCGTCTCCGCACCGCAGTCGACCTCCACGACGTTCGCGCCAAGGGCGATGAGCGTGTTCCGGTACGCCGGGTAGCCCGGGCGGGCCAGCACCACGTCGTCGCCGGCGTCGAGCGCCGCGAGGAACAGCAGCGTGAACCCGCCGGAGGATCCGGTGGTGACGACGACGTCGTCCGCCGTCGTCGCCGCACCCGTCGCCTCGCGGTGGTGCGCCGCGACGGCCTCGCGCAGCGACGGCACGCCGACGGCCTCCGTGTAGCCCAGGATGTCCGTCGTCAGCCCGCGCGCGGCGGCCTCCAGCACCCGGCGCGGCGCCGGCGTCGACGGCTGGCCCGCGCACAGGTACAGGGCGTCGCCGTGCGTGCGGTTGCGCTCGTGCGCGGCGGCGAGGACGTCCATGACGTGGAACGGCGCCACCGCCGAGCGGAGGGAGGGGCACATGGCGGGGCGGGGCGCGTCGTCACGCGTGACGTGCGCGGCGGCATGCGCGCCGGGGCCGGGGTCGCCGCTCACTCCAGCGCCCCGAACTTCTCCAGCGCGTCGGTCGTGCCGCCGACGATGACGATGTCGCGGGCCGTGAACCGCTGATCCGGCGCCGGCGGGCGGAACTTGCCGCCGGAATGCCGCACCGCGAGGACCGTGACGCCGTGGCGGTCCGGCAGGTTCAGCTGATCCAGCGGCTCGTCGAGGATGGACACCGGCGGCGCGAGCTTGGCCACCGAGAAGTCGCGGTCGAACTCGATGTAGTCCTGCACGCTTCCGCCCAGCAGGTGCGCGACGCGACGGCCCGTGTCCGCCTCCGGGCGGATGACGTGGTGGACGCCGATCTGCCGGAGGATCTTCGCGTGAGCCGCGTTGTCGGCCTTCGCCCACACCGACGGCACGCCCATGTCGACGACCGCCGACGCCGTCAGCAGCGACGCCTCGATGTCGGAGCCGATCGCGATGACGACGCGGGTGGCGTCGGCGACGCCGATCTGCGCCAGCGCGTCCGGCTGCGTCGTGTCGGCGATGACGACGTGGTTGAGATCCGGCGCGAGCTCCTGCACCTTCTTCTCGTCCGCGTCGGCGGCGAGCACCTCGATGCCGCCGGCGATGAGCTCCTCGCCCAGCGCCTGGCCGAAGCGGCCGAGGCCGAGGATGATGACCGGGGACCGGTCGACCTTGCGGGAAAACCTGCTAGCCAATGAAGGGCCTTTCTTCCGGGTAGTCGAACACCCTGCCGCGGTAGCGCGCCGCCAGGCCCGAGGCCATGGCCAGCGGCCCGACGCGACCGAGGAACATGAGGACGATGAGGATGCACTGCGCCGCCCGCGGCAGATCCGCGGTGATGCCGACGGACAGGCCGACCGTCGCGAACGCCGAGACGACCTCGAACACCACATTGTCGGTGGAGAAGCCGGGCGCGATGAACAGGATGGCCGTCACCGCGCCCACGACGAGCACCAGGGCGAACGTCGCCACCGCCAGCGCCTGGCGGATGATGCGCGGCGCCAACCGCCGGCCGAAGACGTTCACCGACGAGTCACCGCGGATCTCCGCGTAGACGGCCGCCAGGAGGACGGCGGCGGTTGTGACCTTCACGCCGCCGGCGGTGCCGCCCGAGCCGCCGCCGATCATCATGAGGATGTCCGTGCCCAGCAGGGTCGACGGGTGGAACTCGCCGTAGTCCAGGGCGTTGAAACCCGCGGTGCGGGGGCTGACGCCGGCGAAGAACGCGTTGAGCGCCTTCGCGGGGACGTCGAGGCCCTTCATTGCGCCCCTCCACTCGCCCAGCAGCACGAGCACGAAGCCCGCGACGACCAGGATGGCGGTGCCGATGACGGTGAAGCGCGTCGTCAGCGTGAAGCGGTGCCGGACGCGGCGGCGGCCCCTCAGCTTCGCCCTGACGGCGCCGCGGGAGGCGCGGTAGACCTCCAGCAGGACCGGGAAGCCGATGCCGCCGACCATGAGCGCGAACGCCAGGGGCAGCAGGATCCACGCGTCGGCGACGAAGCCCATGACGTTGTCCGTGTACAGCGCGAAGCCCGCGTTGTTGAAGCCCGAGATGGCGTGGAAGAGCCCCTGCCACGAGGCCTTGCCCCACCCGTAGCCGTATCCGAAGTGGAAGCGAAGGGTCAGGAAGACCGCGACGATCAGCTCGACGATCAGGGTGAACAGCAAGGTGGCGCGGACGACCCAGCGGATTTCGCCGAGATCGGCGCCGCGGCCCTCCGCCGCCGCCGTCAGGCGGGTGCGGATGCCCATGCGGCCGGCGAAGATGAGCGCCAGCACCGACGCCATCGTCATGATGCCGAGGCCGCCGATCTGGATCAGCAGCATGATGATGACCT
>JAEWGK010000063.1 GCA_023388385.1 Actinomycetes bacterium
CTTGCGCCCGGCACGTGGACGTCGCTGGCGCCGCACGTGCCCGTCCTCCTCGGCATCGTCATGCTGTGCATGGGCATGACGCTGACCGTCCCGGACCTGACGTCGGTGGCCCAGCGCCCGGCGGTCGTGGGCCTCGGCATCGCCGCGCAGTTCATCATCATGCCGCTGGCCGCGTGGCTCATCGCATGGGCGCTGCGCCTTCCGCCGGAACTCGCCGCCGGCCTCATCCTCGTCGGCTGCGCCCCCGGCGGGACGTCGTCCAACGTCGTGACATACCTCGCCCGCGGCGACGTCGGCATCTCGGTTGCCGTGACCACCTGCTCGACGCTGCTGGCGCCACTGCTCACCCCGCTGCTCACGCTGTGGCTGGCGGGCACCTACATGGAGGTCGACGCGGGCTCGATGGTCGTCAGCATCATCAAGACGGTCATCGTCCCCGTCGCCGTCGGCGTCGTGCTGCGCATCGTCGCCCGCCGGGCCGTCGAGAAGCTGCAGCCTCTGTTCCCGTGGGTGTCGGGAATCGTGATCGCGATGATCGTCGCCACCGTCGTCGCGGGCTCCGCGGACAAGATCATCTCCGCGGGCGTCATCGTCCTCGTCGCCGTGATTCTGCACAACGCCGTCGGCCTCACCCTCGGCTGGCTGGCGGGCCGGGCCGTGGGCCTGGACGTCAGCACGCGCCGTGCGCTCTCGTTCGAGGTCGGCCTGCAGAACTCCGGCCTGGCCGCAACGCTGGCCGGCCAGTACCTCACGCCGCTGGCGGCGCTGCCGGCCGCGGTGTTCAGCCTCTGGCACAACCTGTCGGGCGCGTTCGTCGCGTCCGTCATGGCCCGCCGGGGCTAGGCGGCCCGGGGTAGGCCGCGCCTGGCATCAGGGGGCCCGGCCGCCCCGGAGCCACCTACCCGCCGGAGGTCACGCGGAAGACGTCGTAGACGCCCTCCACGCCGCGCAGCACGGAGATGATGTAGCCGAGCTGCTTGGTGTCGGAGACCTCGAAGGTGAAGCGCATCGTCGCCACGGAATCCTCCGCGGTGTGCGACGACGTCGCCATGATGGGCACCTTCTGGTCGGAGATGGTCCGCGTGATCTCCGACAGCAGACCGTGCCGGTCGAGCGCCTCGATCTGGATGGTCACCGTGAACACCGCCCCGGTGGACTCATCGGCCCAGGTGACGGAGATGATGCGCTCTGGCTCCTCCCGCAGCCGCGCCGCGTTGGTGCAGTCGGTGCGGTGGACGGAGACGCCTCCGCCGCGGGTGACGAAGCCGAAGATGTCGTCGCCCGGCACCGGCGTACAGCACTTCGCCAGCTTCGCCATCATGTCGGCGCTGCCCTCCACCAGGACGCCGGCCCCGTCGGCGCGCGCCCGCTTCTTCGGCGCCTGCAGCGCGGACAGCGGGGTGCGGGCGACGAGCTGGTCCTCCGCGTCGTCGGCCGACGCGAACTGGGCCATCAGGCGGTTGGTCACGTGTCCTGGCTTGACGCGCCCCAGTCCGATGGCCGTGTACAGGCCGTCGACGTCGGAATAGTTCAGCTCCTTGGCGATGCGGTCCATCGACTCCGGCGTGAACAGCCGGTGCATGGGCAGCCCGCCGCGCTGGATCTCCGCCGCCAGCGCGTCGCGGCCGGCCTCCAGCGCCTGGTCGCGGCGCTCCTGGTTGAACCACTGGCGGATCTTCGACCGGGCGCGCGGCGAGCGGACGAACGACTCCCAGTCCTTCGACGGCCCTGCCTGCGGGTCCTTCGACGTGAACACCTCGACCCGGTCGCCGGTCTTCAGCGCGGACTCCAGGGCGACGAGCTTGCCGTTGACTTTCGCGCCGATGCAGCGGTGGCCGACCTCGGTGTGCACCGCATAGGCGAAGTCCACCGGGGTCGCGTCGGTCGGGAGCGTGACGACGTCCCCCTTCGGGGTGAACACGAAGATCTCGTTGGACGCCAGGTCGTACCGCAGAGAGTCGAGGAACTCGTTGGGGTCGGCGGCCTCGCGCTGCCAGTCGAGCAGCTGGCGCATCCACGCCATCTGATCGACCTCGGCCTTATCGCCGCGGTGGGAGCCCTTGGTCTCCTTGTACCGCCAGTGCGCGGCGATGCCGTACTCGGCGTTGTAGTGCATCTCGTGGGTGCGGATCTGCACCTCCAGCGGCTTGCCGCCAGGGCCGATGACGGTGGTGTGCAGCGACTGGTAGACGCCGAAGCGCGGGGCGCTGATGTAGTCCTTGAAGCGGCCCGGCATCGGCTGGTACAGCGAATGGACGGCGCCGATGGCGGCGTAACAGTCCTTCACCGTGTCGACGAGGACGCGGACGCCGACGAGGTCGTAGATCTCGTTGAACTCGTGGCCACGCACGATCATCTTCTGGTAGATCGACCAGTAGTGCTTCGGACGGCCCTCGACGCGGGCGCTGATGTGCGCCTTGCGCAGGTCGTTGGTCAGCTCGTCGGAAACGAGCCGCAGGTACTCGTCGCGCTGCGGGGCACGGTCGGCGACCAGGCGGACGACCTCGTCGTACTTCTTCGGGTAGAGAATGGCGAAGGACAGGTCCTCCAGCTCCCACTTCACGCTGGCCATGCCCAGGCGGTGGGCCAGGGGCGCGATGACCTCGAGGGTCTCGCGGGCCTTCTTCGCCTGCTTCTCCGGAGGCAGAAAGCGCATCGTGCGCATGTTGTGCAGCCGGTCGCACACCTTGATGACCAGGACACGGGGGTCCTTCGACATGGCGATGACCATCTTGCGGACGGTCTCGGCCTCCGCGGCGGAGCCGAGCGCGACCTTGTCCAGCTTGGTCACGCCGTCGACGAGGCGCGCGACCTCGGGGCCGAAGTCCCGTTCCAGGTCCCCGAGGCCGTAGTCGGTGTCCTCCACCGTGTCGTGCAGGAGCGCCGCGACGAGGGTCGTGGTGTCCATGCCGATCTCGGCAGCGATGACGGCGACGGCCAGCGGGTGGGTGATGTACGGTTCGCCGGACTTGCGGTAGACGCCCTCGTGGAGCCGTTCGGCGGTGTCGTAGGCGCGCTGCAGCACCGCGACGTCGGCCCGGGGGTGAACCTCCCGGTGGATCGCCACCAGGGGGTCGAGCACGGGGCGGACGCGCGTACGACCGCCGGTGAGGCTCCTCGCGAGCTTCGCCCCGTACCTTCGCGCGCCCAGATCCGTCATGTCCTATCGGCCCTCCGGTGAGTCGACGACGTAGATGTCGGTGCCGGCCAGCGCCTCGCGCCCGCCGAGGCCCTCAACCTCGAGCACGACGCACAGGCCGCCGATCGTGGCGCCGCAATGCTCCAGCAACTTCATGGCGGCGCCCATCGTTCCGCCGGTGGCCAGCACGTCGTCGACGAGGACGACGCGGCGGCCCTCAAGGTCGATGCCGTTGGCCGGGACCTCGAGGGCGGCGGTGCCGTACTCGAGTTCGTAGACCTCGGAGTGGACCGGCGGGGGCAGCTTGCCCTTCTTGCGCACCGCCAGCAGTCCGACGCCCAGCTTGTAGGCGACGGCCGAGCCGAGCAGGAAGCCGCGGGCGTCGAGGCCCGCGATCACCTCCGCGCCCATCGCGCGGCACCGCTCGGTGAGGTCGTCGATGATGAGGCGGAACCCCTCGGCGTCCGCGAGCGCGGGCGTGAGGTCCTCGAAGACGACGCCCTCCTCCGGGAAGTCGGGGACGAAGCGAATGAGGTCCGCGAGGGCCTCCCTGGCGTTGGCGTAGGTCACTGGGCTGAAACCTCCGGGGAAATAAGGAGAAGCGGACCGGGTACCCGTACAGGTTACCCGGCCCGCTTCCCGTCGATCAGCGGGATCCCGGTCGCCACGTCAGCGGAGCGTCGCCGTCATCCCCGGATTCGCGCGGGGACTCGGGCGTGACGACGGTCCGGCGCGGCGTCGGGTCGTCCCGGGCGTCGTCCGTGGTCGCGGGCGTCGCGACGGACCGGGCCGCGGCGGGGGCCTCCCCGCCGGCGCGGGCGACGCCGTCACGCGGCTGCGCGTGATCGGCGTCCGCGCCCACGTCCGGCTCGCCGGGGTGCTCGCCGCGGGCGGAGCGGACCTTGTCGTCGTGCTCCCGGAACCTCCGCTGGCGGCGCTTGAGCCAGACCAGGATCGGCGCGACGAGCAGGACCGAGGAGAACGTGCCCTGGATGATGCCGATGAACTGGATGACGGCCAGGTCCGCCAGCGTGCCGACGCCCAACAGGCCGACGGCGATGACGAGCAGCGCGATGATCGGCAGCAACGTCGAGACACTGGTGTTGATGGAGCGCATGATCGTCTGGTTCACCGCAAGGTTCACCAGCTCGCCGTAGGTGCGGCGGGTCGACTGCTCGAAGCCCGCCGTGTTCTCCTCGACCTTGTCGAAGACGACGACGGTGTCGTAGAGCGAGAACGACAGGACGGTGAGCAGGCCGATGATGGTCGCCGGGGTGACCTCGAGGCCCAGCAGGGCGTAGATGCCCAGGATGACCACGCCGTCGACCACCAGGCCGCCGATGGCGGCAATGGCCATGTCCCTCTCGAACCGGATCATGATGTAGATGAACACCAGGACCATGAACACCCCGGCGGCCAGCAACATCCGGTCCGTGATCGTCGAGCCCCAGGACTCCGAGATGGTCGAATCGCCGACGGCGTCGGGGGTGACCCTGCCGGTGTTGTCCTTCGGCTGGAACTCCTCGTACAGGGCCAGGCGGGCGTCCTGGATCTGTTGGTCGGTCAGGGAGGCCGAGGTGATCTCCATGATGCGGCCCTCCCCGGAGCCGACGATCTGGACCTGCTCCGGCTCGACGCCGGTGGCGTCCTCGAAGACCTGCTCGACCTGCTGCTCGGTGACCTGCTCCGGGGGCATGGTCATGCGGGTGCCACCCTCGAAGTCAATGCCCAGGGAGAACCCCCGGATGAGCATCGCGGCGACGGCGATGACCAGGACGACACCGAACGCGGTGAACCAGCGGCGCGAGCGGCCGATGACGTCGATGCCGCCGGCGCCGGTGTACAGGCGCTGGAGGAAGCCGGTCGGCTCCCCCGCGCGCTCCGCCTCGATCGGGGCGACGGCGGTGGTGGTGCGATCGCTCATGGCTACTTCGCCTCCTCGGCAGTCTGGTGGGCGATGCGGCGCTCGGAGTCCGCCGGCAGCTCCCTGCCCGCGCGGCGGCGGTCCCGCGCCAGCTCCATGACGGAACCGAAGCCGTTCATCGACGGCTGCGCCATCGCGGGCTTCCGGGACGCGAGCACGACCAGCGGGGCGGTGACCAGGAACGCCGTGATGATGTCGAACGTGGTGGACAGGCCCAGCGTGAACGCGAAGCCCTTCACGTCACCGACGGCCAGGATGTACAGCACCACCGCGGCGATGATGGACACGAAGTTGCCGGTCCAGATCGTGCGGCGGGCCCGGCGCCATGCCCGCGGCACGGACGAGCGGAATGTTCGGCCGTCGCGGATCTCGTCCTTGATGCGCTCGAAGAACACGATGAACGAGTCCGCCGTCGTGCCGATGGAGATGATGATGCCGGCGATGCCGGCAAGGTCCAGGCTGTAGCCGATCCAGCGGCCCAGCAGCACCAGGACGCCGTAGACCATCGCGCCGGCCGCGGCCAACGAGACGACGGAGATGGCGCCCAGGCCGCGGTACATGGCCACGGCGTACAGGACGATGAGCGCGACGCCCACGAGACCCGCGATGATGCCGGCCTGCAGCGAGGCGGCGCCGAGGGTCGGTGGGATCGTCGTCGTCGTGCCGCCCGGCTCGCCGTTCTCGCCGGCGAAGCTCAGCGGCAGCGCGCCGTAGCGCAGGTTGTTCGCCAGGGTCTGCGCCTCCTCGACCGTGAAGTCGCCCGTGATGCGGGTGAACTCGCCGACCGGGGTGGGCTCCTGGATGACCGGGGCGCTGATGACCTGGGAGTCCAGGACGATGGCGATGCGCTGGTTCAGCATGTCGGTGGTCAGCTTGGTCCACGTGCGGGCGCCCGCGTCGGCGTTGCCCGACTTGAACTTGAAGGACACCTGCACCTGGCCGGACTGCTGGTCGAATCCGCCGTTGATCGGCGCGTTCGTGTCGATGTCATCGCCGGACAGGCGGTTGCCGTTCTCTTCGTCGGTGTCGCCGACGACCAGCGGGGCCGGGCCGAGCGGCAGCACCTGGCCGGGGCTCGACGGGTCGCACGACAGCAGGGGCAGGCGCGGGTCATCGGCGCCGGTCAACGGGTCGACGCGGTTCGGGTCCTCGCAGCGCATGAGCGCGGAGGTGGCGAACTGCGTGGTCGGGTCGTCCGACTGGCGGGTGGCCAGCAGCACGTCGCGCGTCTCGGTGCGCTGCTCCGCCGCCTCGATGGAGTTCGCCGGCTCCGGCGGCGGGGTCGCGGCGACCGACGGGGCCTCCGGGATCTCCAGGTCAAGCTGCGGCGGCAGCTCCTGGTCGGGGAACTGCTGCTCAAACGCCTGCTTCTGCTGATCGATGTTCGAGCGGAACTGGTCGGTGAACTCCTTGAGGGAGGTGTTGGCCTCCTCCGGGGTCAGTAGGCCGACGCGGACCCACTCATCGGCGACCCGCCGCAGCTCGTCCGTCATCGCCTCCGGGTCCGGCGACGGCGCCTCGAGCACCGGGCGGAAGAACAGCTGGGAGGTCTGGCCCAGGGTACGGGCCTGCTGGGAGTCCTCGCCGGGCACGGTGATCACCAGCGTGTCGCCGTCGGTGATGACCTGGGCGTTGCTGACGCCCATGCCGTTGACGCGGTTCTCCAGGATGGTGCGGGCCTGCTCGAGCTGATCCGGCGTCGGGTTCTGGCCCTGCGGGACCAGGGTGACGCGGGTGCCGCCCTGCAGGTCGATGCCGAGCTTGGGGGTCGGTTTGCCGTCGCCGGTGAAGAACACCAGCGCGTACGTCACCACGAGGATGACGACGAAGAGGCCGAGCGACCATTTCGGCCACGAGCCCCTGATGCCGCCGCCGGGGGGGCGCGTCTGTGCTGACACTGTCGTTGTCTCCTAGCGGGGCGCGGCGCCCCGGGTCCGGGTCGTGCGTTCTTAGGGGCGGTCCTGCGGATCGCGCGGATCCTCGATCCGATCCTCGGCCGGGCCGTCGGCGGGCGAGCCCGGGGCCTGGGCGTCGCCAGCGGGCTCCGCCGGGCCGGCCGCGGCGTCGGCGTCGTCGGCGGCGAGGCGGTCCTCGTCCGTGTGGTTGCGCATGATGGCGGCGCGCTCCCACACGGTGGTGACGCCCTGCGCGATGGTCAGCTCGACCGTGGTGTCGCCGAGGGACTCGACGATGCCGTGGACGCCCGCGCCCGTCTGGACGCGATCGCCGACCTGAAGCCGCGACTGCATGTCGCGGATGGCGCGGATCTGCTTGTTGTGCCGGAACGTCTGCCACAGCGGCAGCGCCAGCAGGATGAGCATGAGGATGAGAAGGAGCAAGGGGTCCATGGGGCACGAGTGTATAGGCACGTGGCCGTTTCCCCGGGCACCGGCTCGCGGGCCTGCGGCATGCGTGGCGGGCGGGCCGCCGGGCGCGCCAGCGCCTGCGG
>JAEWGK010000065.1 GCA_023388385.1 Actinomycetes bacterium
GGCATCGTTCAGAGGGGCTCCGCCCGCCGGGTTGGCCGCGAGGCCCGGCGGGGACACCCACTTGCGGCTGGGCCCGTCATCCGGACATGTTCGCCTGATCCGGAGGGCCGAGCAGAGACCCCGCGCGGACTGCGCACGGAGAAGCCCTGGTGAAGTGGCGGAGGACCCGGGTTCGATTCCCGGCAGCTCCACCGCGAGCCCCCACCTGTTTTTGCAGGTGGGGGCACTTTTTGCTTTCGACGCCGGTTTCGGTGTTTGTGGTCATACCTAGCGCGCAATTGGTCTGTGACAGGCTGTGGCCCATTGCGTCCGCGAGTGCGTTGAGGCTGCGAGGAGGCTGTGAACACCGCACTTCGCGGTCACGGAGCCCAGGCCGGAGAGGGGGGCACGGGGAGGAAACGCTGATGCGGGACGGGGTTCAGCATGGACGTCGTTGGCGGCCGCCCGAGTCGTGTTCAGCGGCCATAGTGGTATCGGCAGGCGGCAATGCGAATCTCGTCGCCGACTATCTTGTAGACGAGGCGGTGTTCGTCGGTGATTCGCCTCGACCAGTATCCGGACAGTCCATGCTTGAGGGCTTCGGGTTTGCCGATGCCCGTATTGCCGTTCCGGGTAACGTCCTTGATGAGTCGATTGATCCTCTTGAGCGTTCTGCGGTCCTCGGTCTGCCACCGGAGGTAGTCCTCCCAGGCGGCCTCGTCCCATACGAGGATCACGTGTCAGTCCTCGATCAGGTCGTGCTGAATCCCCTGTGCGTTTTCCAGGCGGTCGATGGAGTCGAGAAGCCGGCGGGCGTTGATGGGGGACCGAAGCAGGTGCGCGGTCTCCTTCAGTGACTCGTATTCGGCGAGCGAAACGATGACGACGGGCTCATGGCCGACGCGGGTGATGATGGTCTCTTCGCAATTGTCCACGACGTCGTCAAGCACCTTGGCGTAGTTGGCCCGGGACTCGGTGTAGCTCATGGTCTTCATGTCGCACCCCCTGTACGGAAAAATGTACGTGGGGGATGGTCTGGGGTCAAGGGATGAGGTGGCGCTTCCTGATGGTTCGCCTCGTCCCCCTCGGCGAGACGGAGGCTTACCCGGATCGCGGCTACGTCAGAGCCGGTCAGGGTGGATCTGCGAAGCCCCGCCCGGAACGGTCGCGGGCGGGGCTGGTGCGTCGTCTGCCGGAGCGGGCGGCGCGCCGGGGCGCCGGTGCGGCTAGGCGCCGCGCAGGTGGTCGGCCATGATGTGGCCCATGACCTGCTGGCCGTGGATGGTCGGGTGCAGGCGCATGTTGTACTCGACGGTGGTGTCGACTAGTCCGGCGACGTAGCGTTCGGCCGGTGCGGCGCAGGTGCCGTGGCCGGCGGTCGCGGCGTTGAGATCGACGAAGCGGGCGCCGGCCTGGGCGGCGGCGGAGCGCATCGTGTTCTTCAGGGCCTGTTCGACGCCGGTGGCGCCGGGGACGAGGAGGCGGCCCGGGCGGTTCGGGTCGAGGTTGACCAGGCAAACGCTGTCGCCACTGGTCAGCTCCGGGTAGCTGGCGAAGACGATCTCGGCCCGCGGGGCGGCCTGGCGGACGCGGTTGGCCTGCTCGGCCAGAAACGCGTCGAAGGCGGTCGGGATGTCCAGGCGCATCACGCCGGCGCCGGCGTCGATCCAGGCCAGGGTGTCCAGGCCGCCGTACATGAAGACGACCTTGTTGGTGGACGGGCCGATGTCGCCGGAGTTGATGGCGGCGTCGACGGAGGAACTCAGGTCCAGGACCGGCAGGCGCCCGGTGCCGTTGCAGGAGTAGTCCGCGAGGTCGCGCAGGCTGTTGAAGTCCATGCCCAGGTCCTGGGCGGCGACGCGCGGCCAGTTGAACGGATCGACGAAGCAGTTCGGCTTGCGGGACGGGACGACCTGGCGGTACGGATCCAGCGGGTCGTCGCCGCTGACGGGGGAGTTCGGGGTCGTCGGGTTCGCGGTGAAGGAATCGCCGATCGTGACCAGGCGGGCGCCGCCGTGGGGGTTGGCGCCGGCGGCGGGGGAGGCGACGGCGGTGGCCAGGCCGGCAACGCCGAGCGCGGCGACCGCTGCCGCGGCGGCCTTCTTCAGGGACTGCTTCAGGGTCATGCTGATGCTCCAGGGACGTGTTGATGCGACGAATGTGACGCGTGAGGTTGCCGAAACGCTGTTCCCGCGCTGATCGGGAGCAAACGTTACCTGATCGCGACCTACGGGACTAGTCGGGTTCTCTCAGGTGGGTGTTACGGTCCCGTGGTTGCCGGCACATCCGGCGCTCAGCCGCCGAAGGTCGCGCGCAGGGCGGCGACGACGCCGTCGGCGGTGCCGGAGCCGTCGCGAAGCTCGATGTCGTCATCGGCGAAGGGGCCGCGCTCCGCGAGCTCCGCCTCCGTCGGGCGGGGCTGGATGAGCGTCAGATCCGGTCCCTCGTCCAGGACGCCGGTGATGAGTCGTGCCTGCCGCGCCAGCCCGTCGCGCGCCGACGCCCTGACCTCCTCCAGCTCCATGTCGTCGATCTCGCCGGCGCGGTCGGGTGCGACGACGAGGACCTCCTGGACCAGCACGGCGCCGACGACGCCCTCCGGCCACGACGTCCGGGCGATGAACTCGCCGAGCTCGGGCGAGCCGCCCTCGACGCCCTCCGGCAGCGGCTCCTGGACCACGAGCGAGAGGGGGTCGTCGTCGAGCTCGCGGCCCAGAGCACCGGCGAGCAGTTCCGTCGGCACCAGAGCGACCAGCTGCGGCGGCGAATCCCAGCCCGCGGAGTGGGCCAGCTCGACGGCCTCAAGCACCGCCCGGTTCAGCGCCGGGCGCGTGCGCCAGGACTCCCCGCCCGCGCTGTCGATGTCCTTCTGGCAGTCTGCCGGATCGGCCATTCCGTAAGCGTCCGTCATCCCGTTCGCGCCCTTCCTTCGTTTTTCCTTAGAGTGGGACCAACCGTAGACCCGATCCGGGACGGCCGGTAACCCGGCTGCGCCGGCCCAGAGGAGAGCCCGTTGACCCCCAGCCCCGACGCGAGAATCCAGGCGAGCGGCCGAAGCGGAAGGTGGATGACGATCATCGTCGTCGTCATCGCCGCGCTGCTGCTCATCGTGCCCGCGCTCGTGAACGTGTACGTCGACTTCCAGTGGTTCGGGGAGGTGGGGCAGCGCGGCGTCTTCGCCACGGTGTGGGTCATCCGCATCCTCCTGTTCCTCGTCGTCGGCGTCCTGTTCGGCGGCATCGTCTTCCTGGCGCTGTGGCTCGCCTGGCGCGGCCGCCCCGCCGCGGTGCCGGGCCTCGATCCCCGCCACCCGCTCGCCGCCTACCGGCGCATGGCGGAGCAGGGCTCGCGCAGCGTCCTCATCGGCACCCCGGTCCTCTTCGGGCTCTTTGCCGGCGTGCTGGCCCAGGCCAACTGGCGGTCCCCGCTGCTGTTCCTGCACCGCCAGGACTTCGGCAAGGCCGACCCGCAATTCGGGCTGGACTACGGCTTCTACGCCTTCCAGCTGCCGTTCTGGCGCTTCCTGTCGGACACCGCCGTCATCGCCGTCATCATCGCGTTCCTGCTCAGCCTGGTGACGCACTACCTGCTCGGCGGCCTGCGCGCCGGCGACCCGACGACGGGCGAGAAGATGCGCGTCACCGGCGCCGCCCGCGCCCAGCTGGCCTCCTGGGGCGCCGCGTTCATGCTGCTCAAGGCCGTCAGCTACTGGCTGGACCGCTACGACCTGCTGGGCACGAAGCAGGCGACGTTCACCGGCGCCTCCTATACCGACGTCAACGCGCTGCTGCCGGCGAAGATCGTCCTGCTGGTCATCGCGCTGCTCGTCGCCGCCGCGTTCTTCGCCGCCATCTTCCTGCGCAACCTCGCCATCCCCGCGATGGCGACGGCGCTCATGCTCGTCTCGGCCGGAGTCATCGGCGTCGCGTGGCCGTTGATGGTCGAGCAGTTCTCCGTCGACCCGAACCGCGCCGCGAAGGAGCGCGAGTACATCGCCCGCAACATCGAGGCGACGCGCTACCACTACGGCCTGACGGACGACACGGTCACCGTCGAGCGCAACTGGGGGGCCACCGGCGACGAGGAGGGCGACCCGCAGTCCGTCGAGGAGGGTGCCCGCTCCATCGCCTCCGACAAGAACACGCTGGCGAACATCCGCATCCTCGACCCCGAGATCCTGCCGCCGACGTTCACCCAGCAGCGCCAGCTGCGGAACTTCTACGGCTTCCCGGACGTCCTCGCCGTCGACCGCTACGAGGTCGACGGGCAGATGCGCGACTTCATCGTCGCCGCCCGCGAGCTGAACCCCAACAACCTGCAGGGCAACCAGCAGGACTGGATCAACCGCCACACCGTCTACACGCATGGCAACGGCTTCATTGCCGCCCCCGCCAACCGCGTCGACGAGGTCGCCACCACCGCCGGCTCCGGCCGCGGCGGCTACCCGCTGTACACCGTCGCCGACCTCTTCGAGTCCCAGGACCCGAACGGCATGAACCTGAATCTCGAGCAGCCGCGCATCTACTACGGGCCCGTCATCGCGGACTCCGACGCGGACTACGCCATCGTCGGCGGCAACGGCTCCGGCGACGACTTCGAGTATGACGCCGACGGCCGCAACTTCACGTACGACGGCCGCGGCGGCGTGCCGATCGGCAACCTCTTCGCCAAGACGGTGTTCGCGCTGAAGCACCAGGAGCTCAACGTCCTGCTGTCGGACCGCATCGGCCCCGACTCGAAGATCATCTTCGAGCGCGATCCCCGCGAGCGCGTCCACAAGGTCGCCCCGTGGCTGACGACGGACTCCCGCACCTACCCGGCCATCGTCGACGGCCGCATCAAGTGGATCGTCGACGGCTACACCACGCTGGCGAACATGCCGTACTCCGAGCGCATGAGCCTGCAGGAGTCCACGCAGGACTCCCTCAACGCCCAGGGCACGCAGCAGGCGCTGCCGAACGAGGAGATCAGCTACATCCGCAACTCCGTCAAGGCCACCGTCGACGCCTACGACGGCACCGTCGAGCTCTACCAGTTCGACGAGCAGGATCCGGTGCTCAAGGCCTGGTCGGAGGCATTCCCCGGCGTCGTCAAGCCGAAGTCGGACATCTCCCCGGACCTCATGAACCACCTGCGGTACCCGGAGGACCTGTTCAAGGTCCAGCGCGAGCTGATGGCCCGCTACCACGTCTCCGATCCGGGCGTGTTCTTCACCAACGACGCCTTCTGGTCCGTGCCGAACGACCCGACGGCGCCGGAGGAGCAGAAGCTGTCCCAGCCGCCGTATTACATCGTCGCGGCCGACCCGAAGACCGGGAAGCCGAGCTTCCAGCTCATCTCCGCCTTCCGCGGCCTGGAGCGCGAGTACCTCGCCGCCCACATGTCCGTGTCCTCTGATCCGGAGACGTACGGCCACATCACCGTCCGCGCGCTGCCGACGGACACCCAGACGATGGGCCCGAAGCAGGCGCAGGACACCATGATGTCCTCCGGCGAGGTCGCCAACGAGCGCACGCTGCTCGAGGGCTCCAACGTGGTGCTCAACGGCAACCTGCTCACCCTGCCCGTCGGTGGCGATGAGATCCTCTACGTCGAGCCCGTGTACACGCAGCTCCAGGGCCAGCAGACGGCGTTCCCCAAGCTGCTGCGCGTCCTCGTGTCCTACCGCGGCCAAGTCGGCTACGGTGCCACGGTCTCCGAGGCCCTGGCGGAGGTCGGCATCGACCCGTCCGCCGCCACCCAGATCTCCGGGGAACCGCAGGCCGACGGCGCCGGGCCGGGGGACGGCAAGCCCGAGGACGAGAACGCCCCCACGTCGCCGACGGAGCCCGGCCCGGTCGACTCCGCCAAGCGCGACGAGGTCGTCGGCCGCATCGACGACGCCCTGAAGCGCCTCCGCGACGCCCAGGAGGACGGCGACTTCGCGGCGCAGGGCCAGGCGCTGTCCGATCTGGACGCTGCGGTGCGCGACTACCAGCGCGCCAACGGCCAGAACCCGGAGTAGGGGGCGTCTCGCGGCGAAATCGCCTGGGCGGGCGGCCAGGGCGCTACGGTTCATCAGGTGACCGCATCGACCACAGGCCGCCGCGCCGACGGGCGCATCCCGGAGCTGACCTCGATCCGCGCCTTCGCCGCCTTCGCCGTCTGCGTGACCCATGCGGCGTTCTGGACCGGCGGCTACACCGACGACTGGCCCGGCCGCATCGCCGGGCGCATGGAGATCGGCGTGACCGTCTTCTTCGTCCTCTCCGGATTCCTCCTTTTCCGCCCCTGGGTCGACGCCCTCGCGCCTAGGGGCGGGGCGGGCTGCGGCGACGGCGGGGCGGTCCCGCCGTCGCTGGCCCGGTATGCCCGACACCGCGTACGACGCGTCCTGCCCGGGTACTGGATCGCGGTCTCCCTGGTCTATCTCCTCGACATCTGGCCTCCGCCGATCAGCCCCGATGCCCCCGGCGGTGCCACCCGGATCGCCTCCGACGCCGCGGGAGTGCCCATCACCGCGGCGGGATGGGAGGGGTTCCTCCGGTCGATGCTGTTCCTCCAGTCCGCGGAGGCCGGTTGGTTTCACGCGGGCCTGAGCCACATGTGGTCGATGGTCGTCGAGGTCGGCTTCTACGTTGCGCTGCCGTTGGTCGGGTGGATCGCGTGGACCGCCTGCCGCGGCGTGTTCCGTCCGGGCATCCTGCTGGCCTGCGTCGTCGCCTTCGGCCTGTGCGGGCCGGCGTGGACCGTCGCAACGCATCACGTCGAGGCACTGCCGCAGATGGCCCGGCTGTGGCCGGTCGGGTACTTCGACTGGTTCGCCGGGGGCATGCTGCTGGCCGTCCTCCGCCGCATGGGCGTGCGCGTCGGGGCGCTGCACGCGTGGCCCGTCGCTCTTGCGGCGTTCATCGTCGCGACGACACCGGTGGCAGGTCCTGCGACGCTCGTGCCGGACGCCCTCGACGAAGCCCTGGGGAAGAACATCCTGTACCTCATCGTCGGAGTCGCAGCGCTCGCCCCGGTGGCCCTGGCGCCGGAGGGGGCGCCCGCGCCGGGCACGGGCTGGCTGCGCCACCCCGCCCTCGTATGGCTGGGGGAGATCTCCTACGAGTTCTTCCTCCTCCATGTCCTCGTCCTCGAACTGGCGATGCCGCTGATGGGATATGGGCTGTTCCAGGGCGGCGCCGTGGCCGCGTGCATCGTCACCACAGTGCTGACGGTGCCAGCGGCGTGGGCGCTGCGCCGCGTCACCGACGTGCTCGTCCGGCAGCCGGGGCCGGCATCGCCGTGGCGGGGCCGGGAGGGGGCCGGCGCCGATGGCAGCGAAGGAGCCGGAGGAGCCGGCGGCATCGGGACGGCCGTCGGCGGAACTATCGGTACGGCCGTCGGCGGAACTATGGCGGACAACCGTGTCCCGGGTGGTGCATGATGCCGGTGAGCAGGTGATTTGGAACTGCCGCGCGGGACATGTAAAGTTCGTAATCGTTGCCGGCAAGGCAACGGGAAGCGCGAAGGCGCTGCCCCGACGCGGGGTGGAGCAGCTCGGTAGCTCGCTGGGCTCATAACCCAGAGGTCGTAGGTTCGAATCCTGCCCCCGCTACCACGTTGGGCGAGGCCCCCTGGACTGAGGTCCGGGGGGTTTCGTCGTGCCCGGGGGCCGGCACACGGCGGGGTAGGGTGCCGGCCGAGCGGATGTGGCCGGCACCGGTGCTGCATGGGATCGTCGCCGGTGCGATGCGCCGATGTGACGCGGCGGCATGGGAAAGGATGACGGTATGCGCTGCCGTCATGGAAGCCCGGTCCCTCACGTCCGTTTTCATTGGTGTCGTCGTGGAGTCGCATCTTCCTGGTTGTGGGACGTACATTCGCAACGACCATTGGCGCTCGCCCCGAAGTGTCCCGGCGTGTTGTGGACGTCACCTGCCGGGTAACTGCAGCTAGTTCCGCAGGAATCTGAGGTAGGTTTTCCGCGCCTTCATGGCGTGGATGATCATCGTGAGTCCATCATCAAAGGTGAGCAGGACCACCTCCAGGATTCTGCCGGAGGTATCGGGGCCGAGGACGAGCCAGCGTCTCGGGTTGTCGTCGTCATCGAGGGGAACGGTGTCCATGGCCTGGTTGACGGCGTGCAGGACCGCCTCATCGGTGAGGCTGTGGTGCCGGTAGTGCTTCCGCGCGGAGGCGTGGAAGACGTATTCAGGCGGCATGGGTCCAGGCGTCGACGGCGGCCCGCAGGGCGTCGGAACGGGAGGTGATGTTCTGCTCCCTGGCGCGCGTCATCAGCGCCGCGAGGGTCTTCGCGTCCAGGCGCACCGATACGGTTATCCCCGGCCCGTCGCCTCGCGGCGGGCGCCCGCGGCGGGATCGGGTCAGGGCATCGAGGTCGTAGCCAGCCTCGGCCTCATCTGCCCATGCCTGAATCTGGGCGTCGTCGATCAGCTTTCCGTGGATCCGCATCTCGTTCATGCGAATAACGTATACGGAATGTGCTTGGCTGGCAATGGCCGGGCTTTGACTTCGCCGTTGGTGGAGGGGGTGTTGATGAGCACCGGGGAGAGCCTCGCCGCAGCGCGTGCGGAAGGGCGTCCCGGCGGCTGACCGGCGCACCATTGCGGGCGAAAACCCGGGCGATTCACAGCGGGCGGAAACGCTGCTCATCCGCCCACCCGTCGATACGATCGCCATGTCGGCACCGCCGGTATCCTTCCCGCACCGCCGCCGGCACGCGGCGCCACCGACGACCACAGTGAGGAGGGCCGACATGGCCATCGTGAAGTCCCCCGACCCCGACCTGTTCCCGGCCAACGGGAAGATGCCGGCCTACGTCGAGTTC
>JAEWGK010000078.1 GCA_023388385.1 Actinomycetes bacterium
CCCACGCACCCGACGATTCCCGGCAAGGACCCGCATGCCCCAGACCACGACGACGGCGACGCAGGCCAATCCCGTGCGGGCCCGATCCCGCACGCTCATCGAGTCCGCGTTCTCCGAACTGCGCGCGCTGCACGACGAGGAGGCGATCCGCGAGATCGCCGGGCGGTACAACGCGGCCGCGCCGCCGACGACCGTCGTCGTGCTCGGCGAGGTCAAGCGCGGCAAAAGCATGCTCGTCAACGCCATCGTCGGCGTCCCCGGCCTCGTGCCCGTCGACGTCGATCTCTGCACGCCGATGCCGCTGCGGGTCACGACGCTCCCCGACCCGGCGCGGCACGCCCGGCCCGAGCCGGTCGTCGAGGCGCGCCGCGGCGGCGAGGTCACCGAACTCGATCCCGCCGACATCCCCGTGTACTCGCCGGGGACGGGACTTCGCAGGTCGGCCCGGGAGCTCCCCGACTCCGTCGACATCGCGGTCACGGCGCCGGATCTCGCCGGACTCACCATCATCGACACCCCCGGTGTCGGGGGCCTGGACCGCGCCGCGGTGCGCTACGCGCTCTCCGTCGCCCGCGAAGCCGGCGTCCTCATCATGGTCTGCGACGCGGCGACCCAGATCACCCGCCCGGAGATGGAGGTGCTCCGCGACGCCCTCGCCGTCGTCGGCGAGGTCATCGTCGTCGTCGCGCAGACGGACAAGAACCTCGGCGACTGGCGGGAGGTCGTCGACGCCGACCGGCGGCTCATCGCCGAGCATCTCGGCGTGGGGCTGCCCGTGATCGGGGTGTCGAGCCTCCGCGCGCTCGCCGCGGCCGACATGCCCCCCGGGGACCACCGCACCGCCGTCGAGGCCGACAGCGGCATTACCGAGCTGCGGAAACGGCTGGCATCACCCGCCGGCCGCGGGCGCCTCCGCGCGAACGCCCAGGGACTGCGCCTGGCGGCCGCGAAGCTCGCCGTGCACCGGGACCGGTGGAACCGGCGGCGCGGGCTCCTCGACCCCGACGACGACCGGGAGCGGATCCGCCTCGAGCACGACATCGAATCCCTGTCCACGCTGCGCCGGCAGTCCCGCCGCTGGCTGCCGGAGCTGAACCGGGACCTCTCCACCGCGCGGCTGCGCGCCATCGCGGCGGCGGACCGGGGCCTCGACGACGTCAAGAGCCGGTGGGAGCAGGAGCTCGCGCACCGGCGGATCCGGGACCTGCGGCGCAACCCCACCGTGTTCGCCGGCCACGTCCGCCAGGATCTCCTCCAGGTCGTCGAGGACGCGCACGCGGAGATGCTGCGGGACATCCGCCGCATCCACGACGGGCTCCTCGACGGCCCCGGGGACTGGGACGCCCTCGTCGAACAAGCCGGCGGGGACCTCCTCGACCGGACCGCCCGCGGCGACGACGGGGTGACGCTCTCCCGGGAAAGCATCATCGATCCCTCGCTGCTCACCATCAGCCTGGCCGGGGGCGGCTCCCTCGCCTCCCTGGTCGGGACCGTCGGGGGCACCGCCGCCCTCGGCCCCGCCGCCCCGATCGTCGCGCCGGTGGCCATGGTCGTGTGGCTCGCCGTCAACGTCGGATTCCGGAAGATGCGCTCCGGTTCCGCGGCGCTGCGCAAATGGCTGGCGGAGACGGTCACCGAAGTCCGGCGGGCGCACGTGCAGAACACCGACGCGTTCCTCGCCATCATCCGCACGGAGCTGCAGATCCTCCGGCAGGAGGAGATCGATGACCACATGGAGAAGCTCGAGGCCGACCTGCGGCTGTCCCGGGCCGCGGCCGCCCGCACCGAAGCGGAGCGCCGCCGGGAGCAGGAGCGCGCGGAGCGCATCGTCGCCAAGCTCACCCCGCTCATCGCGGATCTCGACGAGCAGGCGCGGGCGCTGACCGGGGGCCGGGCATGACCGCGGGCATGGGCGCGAGGCCGGGAATGGACCCGGGCGCCGACGGCGACGGCGGCACGTCCGTCACCCGGATCATCGATCGCGGCCTCGCCGACATCGCGGCCATCGATCCGGCCCTGGCCCCCGACGTGCGCCGCCTGTCCCGGATGCTCCACGATCCGCCCCGGGTCGCGCTCATCGGCCGCATCAAGGCGGGCAAATCCACGCTCGTCAACGCCCTCATCGAGGCGAAGGTCGCCGCCACCGCGGCCCTGGAATGCACCACGGCCGTCTCGGTGTTCCACCGGGGCCAGCCCGAGCGGGCGGAGATCGTCTCGGTCGACGGCCGGCGCATCCCCGTGGCGCTCGCGGGCCGGGAGCTGAGGGACCTCGGCATGTCCGCCACGGAGGTCGACCACGTCGACCGGTACCTGTCGTCGGCGATCCTCGACGACTTCACCCTCATCGACACCCCCGGCACCGCGACGCTGACGGAGGGGGTGGAGGACGCCACCCGCCGGGCCCTGCTCGGCGCATCCGGGGCGTCCCGGGCATCCGGCATATCCGGGGCATCCGGGGCCCACCCCGGCCCCGGCGGTGATGCCATCGATGGCACCGGGGCCGGCGCCGACGCCTGCCTGTATCTCACCGACTCGGCGCCGCGCGACGACGAGCGCGCGTTCATCTCCGAACTCGGCTTCACCCCCGTCAACACCATCGCCGTGCTCTCCCGCTCGGACTCCTTCGGCGAGGGCGCCTTCGGCGCCGAGGATCCGATCGATCATGCCCGCGCCTACACGGAGGGCATCGCCGGCGGCCTCACGCTGCTCGCCCGGTCGATCCTCCCCGTCTCCGGGCTGCTGGCGGAGTCCTCGTCCACGGGCGCGATCACGGAGTCCCTCGCGCGCGACCTGGCCGCCCTGGCCCGCCACGACCGCGAGGACATCATCCGCGACCTGGAGTCGGCGGAGCCGCGCCTGCTCTCCCCCGCGCAGCGGAATCGGCTGCTCGGCACCGTGGCCCCATACGGGATCATCGCGGGCCGGGCGGTGGCGCCCCAGGGGGCGCGCGCCCTGCGGGACTGGATGCGGGAACGCTCCGGCATCGTGGAGCTGCGGCGGCGCATCACCCATGAGCTCGCCGACATCGCGGCCGTGCGGCGGGCGCAGCGCATCCTCGAGCATGTGGAGAGGCTCGCCTACCGGCATCCCCGCGGCCAGGACATCCGCGGGGTCCTCGACCGCCTCCGATCCGACCCGGCGATGTGGCGGGTGGAGTTGTACCGGTCACTCTCCGGGCTCATGGCGGCCACGCCCCATTCCCCGATGATCCGCTTCGTCACCGCCGCCGTCGCCGCGTCAACGGTGGCGGAGGCGGTCGGCCTCGCCGAAGGGGCGTCCCCCGCCGCCGTCCGCGAGGAAATCACGGACCGCACCTTCCACCTGCGGCAACGGCTCACCCGTCTGCTCGACCCCGCGGAGGAGAACGCGGCGACGCTCCTGCTCACCCTCTACGGGCACCTACCCCGCATGCTCGACGGGCCGGGCGGTCCGGCGGCACGCATCACATGACCCGGATGGGCCGCGCAGCATCGGACACCCCGGTCCCGCGCCCTTCCGGGGCCCGCGCCCGCCCCATCCCGGAGAACACCCCGCACACCGATTCCACGGAGAACACCATGAACACCAACCCCTGGCAGCTGGCCCTCCACATCGACGCGACCGGCACCGTAGCCTCCGCCGCCCACACGACCGCCGCCGGCAACGTCGAAACGCTCACGACCCCGATCGATCCGCGTGCCGCGGTCACCTCGGCGATCGAGGGGCACGGACGCCCGCCGACGGAGCTCGTCATCGTCCACGACGGGCCGCCTCCGGAGCAGCTCGCGACCGCCCTCGCCTCCGACCTCGGCATTCCCGTTGAGCTCATGACGACGGCGGAGGCGCTGGCGCACTACCGGAACCGCACGGGCAACGGCGGCCCCGCCGAAAGCCACCCGATCGTCGCCTTCGCCGGCGGAGACCAGTACGACGCCTCCCGGGTGCCGCCGCTCGGGGCGCTCGTGGCGGGCCCGGGGTCCCTCGGCGCCGTCGCCGCTCCCGCGGGCACGCAACAGAGCCCCGGCGCGACGACGCCCCCGCGCCCACGGAGCGCCGACGCGCACCCGCGGGCGACCGGGCGTGCGCGGTCGCGTACCGCTTCCATCCTCCCCGCGAGCCTCCAGCCCTACACCCGGTTGGTGGCGATCGCCGCGGCCGCGGTCGCCATCATCGTCGTGGTCCTGGCGTTTGCCGGCATGTGCTCGTCCTCCGATGACCGCGTCATCAATCAGACGTGGCAGGTGACCGAGGTCTTCGACGACCCAACGCGGCCAACCGGGCCCGTGGAGGGCGAGGTGCCTCTCACCATCGTCATCGGGGAGGACGACTACACGGTCTCCTCCGCCTGCGGCGAGTACGGCGGCGACGTCGACTGGCTGAAAGACCACATCGTCCGTTTCAGCGTGCCGAAGGAGAAGCCCCACGAGCGCGACTGCCACGCCGCCGAGTACAACCGCCAGCTGGCGGCCGTCCTGCCCGGCGACCAGCGCATCGACATCGACGACGACGGGAACCTGCGCGCCTCCCGCGTCGAGGACCATCTGGAGAACACCGCCGCCCGCGGTTTCGCGGCGGTGCCGATCACCCCGGCCGAGCACCGGTAGCCGGGCCCGCCGCTTCCGGAACCGGCGGACGCGCCCCCTTCCCGCACCCAGCCCCACATGCCCCTACCTGGACCCACCTGCAGCGGGGTCCAGGTAGGGCCAAATGGGTCCGCTGCCACGCGTCACGCCCCGTGAGACGACGGGCGGTCTCCGCGTGAGGCCGGACGCCCCATCGACCGCACGCATTAGCACCAGGGGTGGGACGCAGAGGCCGCAAAGAGGATTAGTCGGGGTTGCGGACCGTGAAGACGGGATCCTCATCCACCAGACGATCGTCGCCGGACTCAACGATGAGC
>JAEWGK010000121.1 GCA_023388385.1 Actinomycetes bacterium
CGCCAGGGCCGGCACCGCGCCGAGCCGAGGCCGGACGCCGCGACCGTCGCGTGGCCGGTGGCGCTGCTGGCGCTGCTGTGCGTCATCGCGCTGGTGGTCGCCGTCGTCGCGCTGTCGGGCTCGGACCGGACGAACCGGCCGTCGCCGATCAACGGCGACCAGCTCGGTCCAGCCCCGGTGGAGACCGTCGACCAGTACGTCACCCGCGCCGACGCGGCACTCGCCGCCATCGACGATGCGGAGCCGCACTGGGCGCTGGTGTCGCTGCTGCCGGCGCGCAGCCCGCGCGAGGCCGCGGCGGCCGTCGACGGCATCGCGGGGCTGCGCGTGGCGACGATGATCGTCGGCTCCACCGGCATCCGGGACATCCCGGAGCCCGTTGCCGGCGCCACTCGCGCCGATGTGCTGACCAGGGAATACGACGCGTATCTGCGCGCCCTTACCCTGCCGGAGGCCGTCGCGGCCCCGGAGGTCACGGGGCTGGTCGTCCGCGCCACCGCCGATCGGCTGCGGGAGATCCGCGGGCGCGACGGCGTCGCGGCGGTCGAGCCGCTGCCCGCCGACGCGGTGGCCGGGCGCTTCGGCATCCGTCCGCTGACCGCAGGCCACGACGCGTTCGCCGAGTCCCTTCCCGAGGCGCTGGTGCCGCCGGCGCCGGAGGAGCCGGATGCGGGCGCGGGCTCCGGCTCCGGGGCGGACCCTGCCGCAGGGGCCAGCGGAACCGGGGAGTAGCCTGCGGGAATGCTCTACGGACTCGCCACCTACCTGCTGTGGGGCGTCTTCCCGCTCTACTTCCCTCTGCTCAAGCCCGCGGCGCCGCTGGAGATTCTGGCCCATCGCTTCGTGTGGACCGCCGTCGTCATGGGCGCCGTCGTCCTGGTCACCGGCGCGTGGCGCCAGCTGGCGCGGGCGTCGGCGAGGACGTGGGGGCTGGTGCTCGCCGCCGCGATCGTCATCGGCGTCAACTGGGGCACCTACGTGCTGGCCGTCAACTCCGGCCACGTCGCGGAGGCGGCCCTCGGGTACTTCATCAACCCGCTGGTGTCGGTGCTGCTCGGCGTGGTGCTCCTGCGGGAGCAGCTGACCCGGGCGCAGCTCGCCGCCGTCGCGCTGGCGGTGGTGGCGGTCATCGTGCTCACCATCGGCGTGGGCCGGCCGCCGTGGATCTCGCTGACGCTGGCGTTCAGCTTCGGGTTCTACGGGCTCATCAAGAAGCGCGTCCCGCTGGGCTCCGCGGCGTCGGTGGCGGCGGAGGCGCTGGTGCTCACGCCGGTCGCGCTGGGTTACCTGGTGTTCCTCGGCGGCACCGGCGAGGGCACCTTCACCACCGAGGGCCCCGCGCACACGCTGCTGCTCATATCCGCCGGCATCGCCACCGGCGTCCCGCTGCTGCTCTTCGGCGCTGCGGCCAAGCGCGTGACGCTGACCAGCCTGGGGCTCATGCAGTACATCACCCCTCTGCTGCAGATGCTCATCGCCGTCTTCGTCGTCCACGAACACATCAGCCCGGAACGCTGGATCGGCTTCGCCATCATCTGGGTCGCCGTCGTCGTCTTCACCGTTGACATGCTGGTGCGCGCCCGGTCCCGCCGCAGGGCGCGGCGGGCGGCGGGCGCGACGGGCGCAGCGGGCGCGGGGACGGCGTAGCGCGTCCGGGCCGCGTACGCGATCAGGCCGGGTCGAACAGCTCCCGGAGGTGGTCGTTGAGGAACACGCCATCCGGGTCGACCCGGCGGCGCAGGTCCGCGACCTCGTCGAACAGCGGGTAGCGCTCGCGCAGGTCCGCGTTGGTCAGCGTGTGCAGCTTGCCCCAGTGCGGGCGACCGCCGGCCGCCTTGAGGATCGGCTCGATGAGCGCGAAGTACTCCCGGTACGGCTCCCGGTGGTAGCGGTGCACGGCGACGTAGGCGCTCTCCCGGCCGTACGCCGTCGACAGCGGCACGTAGTCGGCCGCCGCGGCGCGGATCTCCAGGGGGAAGGACACCCACGCCCGGTTGCGGTCGATGGTCGTGCGGATCTCGTCGAGGACGTCGGGCAGGGTCTCCAGCGGGATCCCGTACTCCATCTCGCGGAAGCGGACGCGGCGCGGGGAGACGAAGACTTCGTGGGCCTCGTCGATGTAGCGGCGCTCGGAGACGGTGCGCGCGGCGAAGTCGTTGAGACGGCGCGTCAGCGACGGCACCCGGCGGGACAGCTCGCACACGCCGAGCAGGCCGGCATTGTTGATGACCTCGTCGGAGAAGCCGGACAGTGCGCGGGTGGCGCGGCCGGGCCTGCGGAAGCCGTCGTCGGCGTGGCCCGCGAGCCAGGCCGGCACGTCGTGGTCGCGGATGCGGGTGTTCTCCTTCACCAGCGCGGTGTCGGTGCCGGGGAACCAGTAGAACTCCATGTGGTCGGTGTGTCGGACCCGTTCGGCGAAGGTCGTGCGGACCTCGTCGAAGTCCTCCGCCCGCTCGTCGGCGGCCAGGTGGAACGCCGGGACGGCGGACAGCGTCACCTCAGTGATCACGCCGAACATGCCGAGGCCCAGCGTCGCCAGGCGGAAGATCTCGCCGGCCTCGCCGCCCGACGAGGCGTCGCAGCGCCGCTCGACGCCGTCGGCGCCGACGATGCGGAAGCCGCGGACCATGCCCGCAAAGCCGGTGAAGCCCAGGCCCGTGCCGTGGGTGCCGGTGGAGATGGCGCCCGCGAGCGACTGCGGGTCGACGTCGCCCTGGTTGGCCAGCGCCAGGCCCCTCGGCCGCAGCAGGCCGGGGACGTCGCGCAGGCGGGTGCCGGCGCGCAGGGTGACGGTGACGTGGCCGGAGGCGTCCTTGTCGACGGAGAGCAGGCCCGACATCTCGTCGAGCTGGACCCGCAGCCCGTCGGTGACCGCGACCGGGGTGAAGGAGTGGCCCGCGCCGAGCGGGCGCACCGTGCGGCCCGACGAGGCGGCGGCGCGGACGATGTCGCCGATCTCGCCGGCGGTGCCGGGCCGGTGCACGGCGTGCGGGGTGGCCGTCTGGTTGCCGGCCCAGTTGCTCCAGGTTCCAGTGTCCTTGGTGGTCATGCGTAGCTTCGTCCCTTTCCGCGGTAGGTCTCCCACCGCCCGATGATCGTGCCGCCGGCGACCGCCACGGCCTCGTCGGCGTGCTCGGCGCCCTCGCCGGCCTTCGCGTGCCGGAACCACACCCGGTCCCCGACGCTCAGATCCCGGGCGGCGTCGCCGCGCAGCGGGGTCTGCACCTCCCCGGGGCCCTCCGAGCCGATGTAGGACAGCCCCTCCGGCCACGCGGGGATGGGCAGTCGATCCTCCCCGGCGGGACCGGAGGCGATGCGGCCACCGCCGAGCACCGTGGCGATGTCCTTCGCCGGGCGCCGCACCACGGGCAGGACGAACCACTGTGCCGCATGCGGCCGAAATGCCCGGTAACGGTCGAACAGCCCGGGGCCGACGAGGCCGGAGCCGGCGGCGATCTCGGTGACCGCGGTCTCGGCGCCGGTGGACTCCAGGGAGCCGGTGCCTCCGCCGTTGACGAACTCGAGGGGGCCGGCGGCAGCCTCGACGGCGCGGACGACCTTCGCGCGGCGGGCCGCGAGCTCGCGGCGGCTGGCCGCCTGCATCGCGCGGATGGCCGCGCCCATCAGGCCGGCGCCGCCGTCGGCGACGCCCGCGATATGGCCCTCGTACATCATCACGCCGACGAGCTGCAGGCCCGGGCGCGCCGTGATCTCGCGGGCGAGCTCCGCGGCCTGCCGAGGGGTGTGCGCGGGGGAGCGGCGGGCGCCGATGTGCAGCCCCGGCACGGGGCGCCAGGAGGCGTCGACGTCCATGCAGACGCGGATCGGCCGCTCCGCGCCGGGCTCCGCGTCCGCGGCGGCGGAGAGGATCCAGTCGAGGTGCTCGACCGAGTCGACCATGAGGGTCACCGACGCGCGCAGGGTGTCGTCGGCAGCCAGCTCGGCGACGGCCGGGGCGTCGGCGGTCGGGTATCCCACGACGGCATCGTCCGTCACGCCCCAGCGCACCAGGTCCATCGCCTCGCGGAGGGCGTAGGACAGCGTGCCGGAGTACGTGGGGTGCTCCAGCACGTGGGCGATGAGCCGCGGGATGCGCACCGACTTCGAGGCGACGCGGATCCGCGTGCCGCCGGCGCGGGCCGCCATGTCCGCCATGTTGGCCTCGACCGCGTCGAGGTCGACGACGAGGACGGGCGGCGTCTCCCCGGCGATGGCCGCCCGGACGGTGGGCGAGGGGATGTCATTCATGGGGCGAAAGGTACCGCGATTATCGCGCGTGCGGCGCGAAACGGGGAAGGACGCGGTCCCCGCCACCCCGGGGCCGGCGCTAGGCCAGCCAGCTGTAGCGTGCGGGCCGCTCGTCGGTCCACAGGACGTCGCCGTTGGGCAGATACCCCGCGGAGACCGGGCGGATGTCCATGCCGGAGATGGCGCTGTCGAACTCCTCGGAGGGGAAGAGGGTGTAGACGCCGTCGGGATACGGGGCGAACATGTGCGAGCACATCCTTTCGGAAGAGAAAACGTGAGGAATGCGTCAAGTATTGGGGAGGGATGGGGTGCAGTGCAAGCCGGCCGGGGGCTCGGTGATTTCGGGCACATCGCGGAGGGGTGACGTGGGAGGTCGCGGGACGGGCGGGAGGGCGGTGTCGGGGGCTCGCCTAGAATCCGGCCCATGGCCAACTCGACGTTCGTCCACCTGCACAATCACACCGAGTACTCGATGCTCGACGGCATGGCGAAGATCGATCTCCTGGCGGAGGAGGTCTCGCGGCAGGGCATGCCGGCGGTGGGCGTGACGGACCACGGCAACATGTTCGGCTCGGACGCGTTCTACCGGACCATGAAGGCCAAGGGCGTGAAGCCCATCATCGGCATCGAGGCGTACATGGCGCCGGACAGCCGCTTCAACAAGCAGCGCGTGCGCTGGGGCGAACCGCACCAGAAGGCGGACGACGTCTCCGCGTCGGGCGCCTACCTGCATCAGACGATGATCGCGGAGAACGCGCAGGGCCTGCGCAATCTCTTCTACCTGTCGTCGATGGCGTCGTACGAGGGGCAGCTGGGCAAGTGGCCGCGCATGGACGCGGAGCTCATCGCGGAGCGGGCCGAGGGCATCATCGCCACCACCGGCTGCCCGTCGGGCGACGTGCAGACCCGCCTGCGCCTGGGCCAGTTCGACGAGGCGCTGAAGGCCGCCGGGATGTGGCAGGACATCTACGGCAAGGACAACTACTTCCTCGAGCTCATGGACCACGGGCTCGACATCGAGACCCGCGTGCGCGCCGAGCTGCTGGAGATCGGCCGCAAGCTGAACCTGCCGCCCGTCGTCACGAACGACTGCCACTACGTCACCCGCGACCAGGCGAAGAACCACGAGGCCATGCTGTGCGTCCAGACGGGCAAGACGCTGCACGACCCGGACCGGTTCAAATTCGACGGCGACGGCTACTACATCAAGACCGCCGCGGAGATGCGCGCGACGTGGGACCACCTGGTGCCCGACGGGTGCGACAACACGCTGTTCATCGCGGAGCGCGTCGGCGACTACGACGAGCTGTGGGAGGAGCACCCGCACGACCGCATGCCGAAGGCCGACGTTCCGGAGGGCGAAACGCCGACGACGTGGCTGCGGCACAACGTCATGGAGGGCCTGCGCAAGCGGTTCGAGGGGCAGGAGGTGCCGGAGGAGTACATCAGCCGCGCCGAGTACGAGATCGAGGTCATCGACGGCAAGGGCTACCCGTCCTACTTCCTCATCGTCGCCGACATCATCGCCCACGCCCGCGAGATCGGCATCAAGGTCGGGCCGGGACGAGGCTCGGCGGCAGGTTCGCTCGTCGCCTACGCCACGTGGATCACGAACATCGATCCCATCGAGCACGGCTTGCTGTTCGAGCGCTTCCTCAACCCGGAACGTCCCTCCGCCCCCGATATCGACATCGACTTCGACGACCGCCGGCGCGACGAGATGATCCGCTACGCCGCCGACAAATGGGGCGAGGACAAGGTCTCCCAGGTCGTCACGTTCGGCACGGTGAAGACGAAGCAGGCCATCAAGGACTCCGCGCGCGTGCAGTTCGGCCAGCCGGGCTACCAGATCGCCGACCGCATCACGAAGGCCCTGCCGCCGGCCATCATGGCGAAGGACATCCCGCTGGAGGGCATCGTCGATCCGAATCACCCGCGCTATGGCGAGGCGAAGGAGGTCCGCGACCTCATTCAGTCCGATCCGGACGTCGCCAAGATCTACGAGACCGCGCGCGGACTGGAGGGCGTCGTCAGGCAGACGGGCGTCCACGCGTGCGCGGTGATCATGGCGTCGGTGCCGCTGCTCGACCACATCCCGATGTGGAAGCGGCCGGCCGACGGCGCCATCATCACCGGCTGGGACTACCCGGCGTGCGAGGCCATCGGCCTGCTGAAGATGGACTTCCTGGGCCTGCGCAACCTCACGGTCATCGGCGACTGCCTGGAGAACATCAAGACCAACCGGGGCGAGGAGATCAACCTCGACACCCTGGACGTCGACGACCCGAAGGTCTACGAGCTGCTGTCGCGCGGCGACACCCTCGGCGTCTTCCAGCTCGACGGCGGCGGCATGCGCGAGCTGCTCAAGCGCATGCAGCCGACGGACTTCACCGACATCGTCGCCTCCCTGGCGCTGTACCGGCCGGGCCCGATGGGCGTCAACGCCCACTTCGACTACGCGGACCGCAAGAACGGCCGCAAACCCATCACCCCGATCCACCCGGAGCTCGAGGAGCCGCTGAAGGACATTCTCGAGGAGACGTACGGCCTCATCGTCTACCAGGAGCAGATCATGAAGATCTCGCAGAAGGTGGCGAACTACACGGCCGGCCAGGCCGACGGGTTCCGCAAGGCGATGGGCAAGAAGAAGCCGGAGGTGCTGGCCAAGGAGTTCGTGACCTTCGAGGCCGGCATGAAGGAGAACGGCTACTCGGCCGATGCCATCAAGACGCTGTGGGACACGATCCTCCCGTTTGCGTCGTACGCGTTCAACAAGTCCCACGCCGCGGGCTATGGCCTGGTGTCGTACTGGACCGCCTTCCTCAAGGCGAACTACACCGCCGAGTACATGGCGGCGCTGCTGACGTCGGTCGCCTCCAACGGCGACAAGCGCGCCGTCTACCTCGCCGACTGCCGCCACCTGGGCATCCGCGTGCTGCCGCCGGACGTCAATGAGTCCGTGCTCAACTTCCAGTCCGTCGGCGAGGACATCCGCTTCGGCCTCGGCTCCATCCGCAACGTCGGCCACGACGTCGTGGAGTCCATCTGCGCCACTCGCCGGGAGAAGGGCGCGTTCACGTCGTTCTCCGACTACCTGGACAAGATCGACACCCTGCCGTGCTCCAAGCGCGTGACGGAGTCCCTGATCAAGGGCGGCGCGTTCGACTCGCTGGGCCACCCCCGCAAGGGCCTCATGCTCATCCACGAGGACGCGGTCGACGCCGCGCTGCCGACGAAGAAGGCCGCCGACAAGGGACAGTTCGACCTCTTCGCGGGCTTCGGCGGGGACGCCGAGGCGGACAACTCCAGTTTCTTCGAGGTCCGGGTGCCGGACGAGGAGTGGGAGCGCAAGCACGAGCTCGCCCTCGAGCGCGAGATGCTGGGCCTGTACGTCTCCGGCCACCCGCTCGACGGCTTCGAGGAGTCGCTGGCGCAGCAGACCGACACCGCCATCACGACGGTCGTCTCGGGGGAGGTCAACAACGGCGCCGAGATCGTCATCGGCGGCATCATCAGCTCCGTCGACCGGCGCGTGAACAAGGACGGCCTGCCGTGGGCCATCGTCAGCGTCGAGGATCACAACGGCGCCTCCGCTGAGGTCCTCATGTTCCCCCGCACGTTCGCGCTGGTGTCGACGCAGATTGCCGAGGACGCCATCGTCCTGGTCCGCGCGCGCGTGCAGTACCGCGACGACCGCATGTCCGTCATCGGCGACGATCTGAAGGTCCCGGACCTGGGCATCAACGGCGCCTCCGGCATTCCGCTGCGCCTGACCATGCGCACCGACGAGTGCACGCCCGGCAACATCATGAAGCTCAAGGAGGTGCTGATGGCCAACCCGGGCGAGTCGGATGTGTACCTGACGCTCCTCGACGGCGACAACTCCACGATGCTGGTCCTCGGTGAGCACCTCCGCGTCGATCGGGCGCCGAGTCTCTTCGGCGACCTCAAGGCGTCGATGGGCGCGGACATCCTGGGCTGACGGGGGCGGGCACCCGTCGCCGGGGATCCGCGGAAGGGCCACCTTCATTCCGTATGGCGGCGGCTGGCGGGGTAACGTTTCACCCCATGACAGGAGACGCCGCACCCAGCACCGACACCGCCCGCCGAGAGGTCCACGCGGCGGATATCCAGGCCGCGCAGGCCCGCATTTCCTCGGTCATCGCGGCGACGCCGCTGCAGTACTGCCCCCGTCTGTCGGAGGCGACCGGGGCGAAGGTCTTCCTCAAGCGCGAGGACCTGCAGGACGTCCGCTCCTACAAGATCCGCGGCGCGTACAACGCCATCGCGCAGCTGTCGGAGGAGCAGCGGGCCGCCGGCGTCGTTGCGGCATCGGCCGGCAACCATGCGCAGGGCGTCGCCTACGCCTGCCGCGCCCTCGGCATCGAGGGCCGCATCTACGTGCCCAATCCGACGCCGAAGCAGAAGCGCGACCGCATCCGCGTCCACGGCGGCGACGCGGTGGAGATCATCGTCGTCGGCGACAGCTTCGATGAGGCCGCGGTGGCCGCCCACGCCGACGCCGAGCGGACCGGCGCGACGATGATCGAGCCGTTCGACGGCTTCGACACCATCGTCGGCCAGGGCACCGTCGCCGCGGAGATCATGGCGCAGCTGTCCGGCCAGGGCATGACCCCGGACACCGTCGTGGTGCCGGTCGGGGGCGGCGGTCTGCTGTCCGGCGTGCTCAGCTACTTCGCCGACATGTCCCCGCACACGGCCGTCGTCGGCGTCGAGCCGGCGGGCGCGGCGTGCATGGCCGCGGCGCTCCAGGCCGGCGGCCCGGTGAAGCTGGACGACGTCGACCCGTTCGTCGACGGTGCGGCGGTCAAGCGACTGGGCGACCTGCCGTACCACATCATCGATGCCAACCGGTCGCGGCTGCATCCACTCGTCGCGCCGGAGGGCGCCGTGTGCGTCGCACAGCTGGACCTGTACCAGAACGAGGGCATCATCGCAGAGCCCGCCGGCGCGTTGTCCGTCGCCGGCCTGGACCAGCTGTCGTTCCAGCCGGACGAGGTCGTCGTCTGCATCATCTCCGGCGGCAACAACGACGTGCTGCGCTACGCGGAGATCATGGAGCGCTCGCTGGTCTACCGCGGCCTGAAGCACTACTTCCTGGTCAGCTTCCCGCAGAAGCCGGGGCAGCTGCGCATGTTCCTCAACGACGTCCTCGGCCCGGACGACGACATCTCCCTGTTCGAGTACCTCAAGCGCAACAACCGCGAGACCGGCGCCGCGCTCGTCGGCCTGGAGCTGCGCCGCGCCTCCGACATCGACGCGCTGCTGCGCCGCATGGACGAGTCCCCGCTGGAGTGCCGCCGCCTCGAGCCCGGCACTCCCGAATACGACTACCTGACCTGAGCGGGCGTTCGGCGCCGTCGCCGCGGCACGCCCGCCGAACGGCGGTCGTCTCCGGATCGGGAACCGTCGGCCCCGCCGCTACACTGGACACGCCCGCCGGGGCGGCGCCCCGCCCCGGTCCCGTGATCGAGGTCCTGAAGGAGCACGAGAACCCGCATGAGCGCCCCCGCCCCGCACACCGATCGCCTGCACGCCTGGCTCGCCGCGACGGAGGAGCGGGTCAGGACCGCGATCGCCGCCCTGGTCTCCGGAGACGCCCCGACCGCCCCCGACGCGCGGACCCCCGCCACCTCCGCCGATGCCGCGGCCCCCGCCGGCGAGCCCCTGGTCGCCTGGGCGGGCCTGGGCATGGATCAGGTCGAGCGGATCGACTCGTTCCTCGCCCCCGTCCTGCGGGCCGAGGGCGCGGCGGCCGTCGACCGCTACCCGGCCGTCGTGCTGGCCTCCCTGGTCGGCCGCGCCGCCCGCATCGCGGCGACGACGGACATGTGGAACGACTGGCCTGCGGGCCTCGGCCTGGACAAGGCGGAGCAGGGCGTCGCCGCCGCCGTCGACCGCGTTGCGGAGACCCTGCCGGACATCCTCGCGGAGCTCGGGCTGCAGCATGAGGCGATGCTCGACGGCGACCCGGGCGAGCCGGGCACCCCGGAGCACTCCGCGCTGCTGGCGCTGGTCAACGCGGGCGTGCAGCAGTCGGTGGTGCCGTTCATCATCGAGAAGATCGAGGCCGCCGCCGGCATCGAGGCCGGCATGAGCGCCTCCGACCTCGTGCAGTCCATCGCTCCGGTCGGCGGGCGTGCGGAGGAGCTGGTGGCGGGCTTCGCCGTCGACGCCGACGGCGACATCCCCCGCGGCCTGCGCCTGCTCGCCGCCACCGCCCCGGTGCGCGCCCGCGGCCTGGTCGAGGCCCTGGCCGGCTACCTGGCCGCCACCGCCGCCGACCCCGCGAACTGGGAGTCGCGCGTCGACCTCGGCGCCGACGACCTGGGCATCCCGCCGCTGCTGTTCGACGCGGCCCGCGAGGAGCTGCGCGCCCGCCCCGCCGGCACGCCCGGCCGCCGCACCGCCGTCGGCTCCGTCGCCACCACCGGCCGCCCCCAGCTGTACTTCGACGAGGTCTCCGGATCGGTCTGCGTCCAGCTCCCGACCCCGGCGGACCCCGCCGGGCGCCGGTGGACGGTGACGTACGCGGGGACCGTCGTCACGCGGCGCGCACGCGCCCTCGGCGACCGCGCCGGCCGCCCGGTCGTGGAGCTCACCGAGCCGTGCCGCGACGTCCTGGTGGAGCTGGGGGAGGACCGCCACTGGGTCGTCCCGGCCGTCGACACCGCCGATCCCGTGCTCATCTTCGGCGCCGACGGGCAGTCCGTCACCGGCAAGGCGTCGCTGCATTCGACGTCCGCGCACGTCGTGTTCCCGTCCGACGCCCGCATCATCGACCCCGCGACCGGCCGCGACGTGCCGTTCCTGGAGGACCCGGTGCCGGCGCGGTGGGACCTGTGGAAGGTCGGCGTGCTGGACCTGCGCGACGTCCTGGCCGTCCAGGTCGTCCGCCCGGGCGTGGAGGGCGTCGTCCGCTCCGCGTCCCCGCAGCGCCGGCCGCGGCTGACGACGCCGGGCGCGGTGCTCGACGGCGCCCTGACCGTCCACGGCACCCCGATCCACGCCTCCGGCCCGGTCGCGGTGTTCCCGCCGACGCTGTCGGGCCGCGCGGAGTCGTGGCGCGTGCAGCTGGCGAACTTCGAGGGCCACGGAGCGTTCTCCGGCGACGTCGTCATGGAGTACGAGCTGGAGGTGCCGGCCGACGGCGGTGAGATCGAGATCCTCACCGACGACGACTACCCGTGGCTCGGCGAGTTCGTCGTCCGCCTGACCAACCCGCGCGGCCGCAGTTTCTCCGCGCACTTCGCCGTGGCGGAGCAGGCGCACCTGACCGTCGACGCCCGCGGTGGCGGCGACGGTTTCCGCATCCCCGAGGGCGCGGGCCTCACTCCGGCGGAGGTGCGCGTCGTCTCCGGCGACAAGCCGCTGACCGCCGAGCCCGCGGTCCTGCGCCTCGGCGCCGACGAGGCCCGCGGTGTCATCGAGCTGTCGACGGAGGAGGGCGCCTGGCTCGAGGTCCACGTCACCCCGGCCGTGCTGTCCTTCACCATCCCGATGAACGACGAGTCGGCGCAGGAGCGGACCCGCACCCTGCGCACCCGCGCCGACCGCTTGGACGCCCACGGAGAGTTCCGCATCTCCGCCCCGGGTGAGCTGCGCCACGCCCACCTGTCCGTCCGCTCCGGCGAGCGCGACATCTGCCGTGTGCCGGTCGACCGCCGTGGCGACGACGGCGCGGCGGACCTCGGCTCGCACGCCGACCGCGTCGCCATGCTCAGCGAGGTCACGATCTCCCTGGACTGGACCCGCACCACCGGCCGCCGCCGCATGTCGGTGCCGCTGGTCGTCGCCCCGGCGACGGACCCGGTGCGCTCCTGGGAGTTCGACGGCACGAGGTTCTCCGTCGATCTGGTGGAGGACGCCCGCGGCCTGCCGGGCGCCGTGTGGTTCTGGCGTACCGACCGCCCGTGGGACCCGCCGGCCGTCGCGGAGGTCGTCGACGGCTCCGGCGAGCTGCCGGAGGCCGTCGCCGAGGCCCCGTCCGCCATGGCGCAGTTCATCTTCGGCGCCCCGGGCGAGCGCCGTCCGACGTGGCCGACCGGATCCGCCGTGCTGGTGGAGATCACCGGCGGCGAAGGCGCGGAGCTCACCGAGCCCGACCCGCATGACCTGCGCGGCATCTGGTCGCTGCTGGCATCCTGGCGTGCCGGCCGGGCCCCGAAGCCGGCCGGCGCCGGCGCGCTGACTGCGGAGCGGCTGCGCGAGCTGGCCGTCGGAGATCCGCGCGCGGGCCTGGCGGCGTTGAACTCCACGTCCATCGCCCTGGCGGATCAGCCGGGCCTCGTCATCTCCTCGGGCCTCGTGCTCGGCGACTTCACGGCCGTGCGGGAGACCCCGGGCCGCCGCCGCGTGCCGTGGCTGGGCACGCTGGCCGCGCTGGCAGACCTGTCGGGTGCCGCGGCCGCCGGCGACGGCGCCATGATGGAGGAGCAGCTGGACTACATCCGCGGCGCCGCGGGCGACGCCCTGCTGTCGGTGCTGCGCACCGGCCAGGACGCGACGCTGGAGTCGGCGACCATCGACCAGTCCTCCGTGCAGATCACCGCGCTGCCGGCCGCGCAGGCCGACGCCATCCTGGCGCAGGTCTTCGACGGCTACCGCATGGTCCCGGGCCCGCTGACCGACGACGATGCCCGCTTCACCGCCATCCACGAGGTCGTCGCCTCCCGCGCCGCCATCGTCGAGTCCGGCCTGATGACGGACCTGGCCAAGAAGTCCCGCGCCCTCTTCCAGGCCGTGACCAAGGTGTCGCCGCGCCTGCGCAAGGCCGTCAACGTCCGCTTCCACAAGCTCGACGGCATCGACGCCGACGACCCCTCGCTGCATTGGACGCTGGTGCCGGGCACGTCGCTGCTCATCGCCGTCGCCGCTCGCGCGATCGCGCGCCGCAACGCGCAGCTCGCCGCGGAGGGCGCCGTGCCGGCGGACCAGGCCGCGGAAGGGCAGCAGGTGCTTCACGACGACTCCGTCGTCCGCGAGCTCCTGTTCACGTGGGCCGCGTTGGCCGATCTGGTGCCGACGCTGGTCATGGGCGATCTGCTCATCGCCGACGCACTGGTGGCCCACGTCCTGGGCGGCGACCTGACGGCGGTCCCGGAGCCGGTGGAGGACGCCGACGCGGAGTAGCCCGCCGCCTACCCCAGCAGGGCGTAGCCCCAGGCGGGGAGGGTGACGGTGCCGGCGGCCTCGTCGACGGTCGCGGAGGCGCCCGACCAGGTGTGCAGGAGCTCGGCGGGGGAGCCGTCCTCGAGGGGCACGACGACCTCCTCGCCGGAGAAGTTCGCGGCCAGGATCACGGCGTCGGCGCCCGCGGCGCCGGGGGCCTCGCCGAAGGACGCGACGCCCGCGGGCACGCCGTCGGCGATGCGGGTCAGGCGCAGCCACCTGGCGTCCTCGTCGTAGTCGCACTGCACGGACGCCGCCCACGGGGAGCCGAGCGCCGGACGGGTGCGGCGGAGGCCGAAGAGCGAACGGTAGGCGTCGTAAAGCTCACGGTGGACCCCGGCGATCTCGTCCCACTTCAGCTTGGAGCCCTCGAACGTGGCGGGGTCGGACGGATCGGCGACCTCCTCGGGGTCCCAGCCGGAGCGGGCGAACTCGCGCATGCGGCCCTCGCGGGTCAGGCGCTGCAGCTCCTCTGACTCGTGGGAGCAGAAGAACGCGAACGGGGTGGTGGCGCCCCACTCCTCGCCCTGGAAAAGCATCGGCGTGAACGGCGACGCGGCGATGACCGCGGCCTTCAGCGCCAGCTGCGCCGGCTCGAGGTTCATGGACGGGCGGTCGCCGATGGCGCGGTTGCCGGTCTGGTCGTGGGTGGTGGTGTAGGTGACGAAGGCGTCGAGCGGCTGGACCGCCAGGTTCAGCGGGCGGCCGTGCATGCGGCCACGGAACGTGGACTCGCGTCCGGCGTGCCAGAACGCGGCGCCGAGCGTCTCGGCCAGCACCTCGACGGTGCCGAAGTCGGCGTAGTAGGCGTGGTCCTCGCCGGAGACGAGCGTGTGCAGGGCGTGGTGGACGTCGTCGTCCCACTGCGCGGCCAGGCCGTAGCCGCCGGCAGCGCGGGGACGGACGATGCGCGGATCGTTCTGGTCGGACTCCGCGATGAGGCTGCGCGGCACGCCGGTCTGCGCGGCGACGGTGTCTGCGACGACCTGCATCTGCTCGAGGATGTGGATGGCGCCCTCGTCGTGCAGGGCGTGGACGGCATCGAGGCGCAGTCCGTCGATGCGGTAGTCCACGAGCCACTGGCGCACGGCGTCGAGGATGTAGGCGCGGACCTCGTCGGAGTCCTCGCCGATGAGGTTGACGACCTCACCCCAGCCGGTCGATCCGCCGGAGGTGTACGGGCCGAAGAAGCCGACGTAGTTGCCGTCGGGGCCGAAGTGGTTGTAGACGACGTCGAGGATGACCGCCAGGCCCTTCGCATGGCACGCGTCGACGAGGCGCTGCAGGCCGCGGGGACCGCCGTAGCCCTCGTGGACGGCGTGCCAGCTGACGCCGTCGTAGCCCCAGTTGCGGTCGCCGCCGAACGGCTGGACGGGCATGATCTCCAGGTGGGTGACTCCGAGGTCGACGAGGTGGTCGAGGTGCTCCTCGACGCCCGCGAAGTCGCCGGAGGCGCTGAACGTGCCGACGTGCATCTCGTAGATCAGGCCGCCGGACAGCGGGCGGCCGGTCCAGGAGCCGCACGCCCAGTCGTAGTCGGCGAGGTCGATGACCTCGGAAAAGCCGTGCGGGCCGTCGGGCTGGCTCTGCGAGCGCGGGTCCGGCAGCGCGATGGTCCAGTCGCCGGGCTCGCCGGCCTCCGCCGCGGCCGGGTCCTCCGCCGGCGCACCGTGGCCGGCGGTGGCGCGCATGCGGAACGCGTAGCGCTCGCCGGGGGTTCGGGCGCGATCGGCCTCGAACCATCCGCCGCCGGCGGCGGTCATCGGGAGGTGCTCGGGGGCGGCGGGATCGCCGACCAGGAGCTCGACCTCTGCTGCGTACGGTGCCCAGACTCGGTAGTTCGTCATGGGGTTCAGGGTAGGGGAGATAATGGCGGCATGCCCGACCGCAGCGAAGACCGGCCCGACGTGAACGGCGACTCCGCGGGTGGCGCGGGATCCGGCAGCCCCGGCTCCGCGAATGCCGGCCCCGCAGCCTCCGGCTCCTCCTGCGCCCGTGAGCTGCTCGTGCCCGCGCCCGGCGGCCCGTACGTCGGCGAGCTGGAGATCCGCCGCTCCCGGTTCATCACCTGGATCGACCGCGCCGACGACGAGGACGCCGCCCGCGACCTCGTCGCCGCCGCCCGCGCCGAGTACCCGGATGCCCGCCACCACTGCTCCGCCTTCCTGGTGGAGGTGCCGGGCGCCAACCGCGTCGAGCGCTCCTCCGACGACGGCGAGCCGTCGGGTACGGCGGGCCGGCCGATGCTCGACGTGCTGCAGGGCTCGGGCCTCACCAATGTCGCGGCGGTCGTCGTCCGCTACTTCGGCGGCGTGAAGCTGGGCACGGGCGGGCTGGTGCGCGCCTACGGCGACGCCGTCTCCCACGTGCTTGACGACGTGCCCCGCCGGCGCCGCGTCCTCCGCCAGCTGCGCGCCGTGGAGGCGGGTGCCGCGGACGCCGGCCGGATCGAGGCGGAGCTGCGGGCCCGCGGCGTCGACGTCGTCGACACGGAGTGGGGCGCGACCGTGACGCACGTCGTCGCCGTCGATCCGGGGGAGAAGGCGGCCGGGGAGCTCGACGGGCTGCTCGCGGCGCTGTCGCACGGGCAGCTGGCGTCGCGGGCGGCGGGGGAGAAGTGGATGGAGCTGCCGGCGTGACCGGGGGCCCCGCTATGATCCGGTGCATGACCTCCAACCTCTCCCCGCGCCCCGTCAACCCCATCCAGCAGCGCAAGGACGCCGTGCGCAAGTACAGCCGCAATGCGGTGGTGTGGGCCGGCGGCGGCGTCGTCGGCGGTGCCGCGCTGGGCGTGCTGGCCGGGTCGTGGGGACTGTTCGTCGTCATCGCGGTCGTGGGCATCGCGATGGGCTGGTTCAACTGGTCGAAGGTCCAGAAGATCGTCAACTACCGCGACCCGCAGTAGGCCGCGATGGCGACGGAGCCCCATAACGACTCCGCCCCGGTGCGCGTCGACGCATGGCTGTGGGCGGTGCGTCTGCTGAAGACCCGCTCACAGGCCGCCGACGCGTGCCGCGGCGGGCACGTGAAGATCAACGGGCAGGCGGTCAAGCCCGCCCAGCCCGTCACGCCGGGCGACGAGGTCCGCGTGTGGGCCAACCACCGCGAGACCATCGTCGAGGTGCGCCGCACGCTGAGGAAGCGCGTCGGCGCGCCCATTGCGCGAACCTGCTATCTGGACCGGACGCCGGCGCCTCCGCCGCGGGAGGTCATGGCGTCGCTGCCGGTGCGCGATCGCGGCACCGGCCGGCCGACGAAGAAGGAGCGCCGCCAGCTGGACCGTCTGCGCGGCTTCTGACGGTTGCGTGACGACGCCCCGGGGCCTCCCGTGGCGTCGCCGCATGCCGTGGCGATGGCCCGCTGCCGCTAGTCCGTCCCGCGGTCCTCGGCGTCTCCGCCCGCGGCCTTGCGTGCGGCGCCGCCGCGCGAGGTATCGCCGCCTGCGCCAGAGCCCTCCGATCCCCTCTCTCCATCCTCCGGGTCGTCGTCCACGATGACGCCGATCTCCCGCAGCTGATCCAGGCGGGCGGCCAGGCGTTGCGGGCGGATCTTCGGATGTGCCCCGGTCGCGCCGGTCAGCTCGGCGTGGCTGCGGCCGTAGCGGGCCAGCAGCAGGTCGTCGACGATGCGGACATGGCCCGGTGTGAAGCGGTACTTCAGGGCCTCGCCGACCCGGCGCACCAGCGCCGGATCGATGAGGTCCCTCAGGTCCGCGACGGTGCGGACGCCGTTGGCCCGCAGCAGCTCCTCCAGCCACGGGTAGTGCTCCGATTTCGACGGCGGCAGGCCCGGCAGCAGCAGGGTGAGCAGGCCGGGCAGGGTGCCGGCGGTGAGCTCCACGTCGTCGGCGCGTTCGATGGGGCGCTGGACGATGGGAGCCGTCGCCTCCGCCGACGATGCGGCCGCGGACGGATTCCCCGCGCCATCTGCGGCGGGACCGTCCGGCCCGATCGTGGCGGCGGCCTTGGCGGAGGCGCGTTCTGCGGCTTCGCTCTCGTCGACGATGGTGGCGATCTGGTCGAACTGCTGGTCCGCCAGCTCGATGAGCCCGGCGGCCAGCGCGAAGGCGCGGTCGATCCGCGGGTCCACGGTGGTGGACTTGTAGCGGATGTCGTGCTCGAACTCGGCCCACGCGTGCTGCAGCACGGTGCGGACCTGGATCTCGAACATGAGGCCCCGGTAGGCCTCCAGGCCGGGCGGCACCTCCTCCGCCGGGTCCTCCGGCACGCGGAGGATGAGATGGTGGGAGCCGTAGCCCAGGCGGCCGGCGATGCGGGTCTCCTGGCCCTTGTCGATCTGGCGGAGGACATCGAAGGCATCGCCGAGGACCTCGAGGATGCCGGGGATTTCCGTCGAGTGATATGTCGTCACGCGCACGCCGACGAGATCGTGGAGGTCCGCCCACGGGTCCGGGTACAGGAACTCACCGTCGGGGCCGCGCTTGACGGCCTTGGCGCGCAGGGAGCGCCACTGCTTCACGCGGGCGGTGACGTTGTCGAACGCCAGGCCCGCGTCGTACAGCAGTTCGCGCACTGCGGCGGCGAATTCGCGTGCGGCCTCGGGATGGTCGGACACCCAGGCGTCGTAGCGCTGCCGCAGCTCTCGGATCATGACGGCTACTCGGCCTCGTCGTCCCTGACCAGCAGCGCCACCGGGTGGGTGCCGAAGACGGAGGCGACGGCCACGCGGCCGGACCACGTGTTGCCGGTGAAGCGGTCGGTCCAGAAGCCCGCCGGAAGGGTGACGGTGGTGTCGCCCCAGCCACCGGCCTCCTGCAGGCCGATCGGGCGGCGGGTGGCCAGGCCGATGACGTCCTCGGCGCCGTCGACAGGGCCGCGGGCGACGCCGACCAGGTGCCGCTCACCGGAGCCCACGGCGAAGACCGGCTGGTAGGTGCCGCCGACGAAGGACTCGGGGCGCTCGCGGCGCAGGCGCAGGCCGTGGTGGGTCACCATGAGCTTGACGACGTCGGCCTGGTCCCCGCCGAAACCCTCCGGGAACTCGGACGGGGTCTCGGGGGAGGAGAAGGACGCCGGGACCTCACCGCGGCGCACCGCCTCGAGGGCCGAGGCTCGTATGCCGTAGTCGACGAAGCGGCGGTTGTCCGGGTCCACCAGTGAGTCCTCGATGAACTCGGTGCCCTGGTAGGTGTCCGGGATTCCGGGGCCGACCAGCTGCAGCAGCTTGCGGGACCAGGAGGTGATCTGGCCGGCCGGGGCGATGCGGCGGACGAACTCCGTGATGTCGTCGGTCAGCGGGCCGTCGAGGAGGTTGTCGATCCAGTGGCGGACGGACAGCTCGAAGTCCTCGTCGACGTCGGTCCAGGTGGTGTTCACCCCGGCCTCGCGCATGGCCTTCTCCGCATAGGCGTGCAGGCGATCGCGCAGCTCGTCCGTGACGTTCCCGTCGGCCGGCCACACCCCGATGATGTTCTGCAGCAGGAAGTAGCCGGTGGCGCCGTCGGGCGCCGGGGTGATGGCGTTCCAGGCGCGGACGGCCTCCGTCCACGTGCCTGCGACGTCGGACAGGCCGAGGATGCGGGCGCGGACGTCCTCGCCGCGCTTCGTGTCGTGCGTCGACAGCGTGGTCATGGTGCGCGGCCAGAGGCGGGAGCGCTCGTGCTGCAGCAGGTGGTACTCGGCGGCGGACATGCCGTAGGCGCCCGGGTCGCCGCCGACCTCCTGGGAGCTCACCAGGCGGCAGGCGCGGTAGAACGTCGTGTCCTCGACGCCCTTCGCCATGACGGCGCCGCAGACCTGCGCGAAGCGCACGGACGCCTCGCCCTGGGCGATGAGGCCCGCGGAGATGAGATCCAGCGCGAAGACGCGGGAGGGGAAGCGGGCGATCATCTCGGAGATGGTCGCCGACGTCACGCGCGAGAGGGACTCGTAGTCCGCGCGATAGACGGGGATGGCGGCGACGAGCTGGCAGATCGTGTCCTGCAGCAGATCCTCCGGCACGCTGTCGCCGGCGGTGGACCAGTTGTCGCGGCGCAGCGCGCGGGCGAGGCGGCGGACCTCGGCGGCGAGCTCCCCCTTGGCGGTGTCGTACTTCAGGCGGCGCTCGGTGGCGGCCACGGCGTCGTGGTCCCACGTGGAGCCGGACTCCTGGAGCGCCAGCATGGTCAGCTGGTCGCGGGAGTCGCGGTTGACGAAGACGTTGTCGAACTCCCGCAGCGCGTCGTAGCCCGTCGTGCCGTCGGCGGACAGGCGCGGGTCGAGCGGCTCGTCGGCGCCGAGGATCTTCTCCAGCACCAGCCACTTGTCGTCGCCGAGCAGACGGCGCAGCTGGGTGACGTAGCCGAACGGGTCGGACAGCCCGTCCGGGTGGTCGACGCGCACGCCGTCGATGACGTCGGCGGCGATGAGCTCCCGGATGACGCGGTGGGTGTGCTCGAAGACCACCGGGTGCTCCTGGCGGATGCCGGCCAGCCCGTTGACGGAGAAGAAGCGGCGGTAGCCGATGATGCCGTCGCGCCAGTACATGAGGCGGTATGCCTGACGGTCGTGGACCTCCTGCGGCGTGCCCTCGTCCGTCCCCGGACGGATGGGGAAGACGTGGTCGTAGTAGCGCAGCAGCGGCTCGTCGCCGGAGCGGTCGATCTCGAGCTTGTCGACGTCGCCCGGGTCGCCCAGTACCGGAAGGCCTATCCTGCCGTCCGCCCCGTTGTCCTCGTGCCAGTCGATGTCGAAGTACGGCTCGAACTGCGAGTCGCGGCCCAGGGTGAGGACGTCCCACCACCACTCGTTGAGCTGCGGGTCGTCGACGCCCAGGTGGTTCGGCACCAGGTCGATGATGATGCCCAGGCCGGCCTCGTGCGCCGCCTCCGCCAGCTTCTGCAGGCCCGCCATGCCGCCGAGCTCCGGGTTCACGGTCGTCGGGTCGATGACGTCGTAGCCGTGGTTCGACTCCGGCACGGACGTGAGCACAGGGGAGAGGTAGAGGTGGGAGATGCCGAGCTTCGCCAGGTACGGCACCTGCTCCGCGGCGTCGGCGAAGGTGAAGGCGCGCCCCTGCGGGTCGGCCTTCGGCCCGCGCAGCTGCAGGCGGTAGGTGGAGGTGATCGGTCGGCGTTCCATGTCCGGACGGGGCCTTTCGGGGTGGTGCGTCGGCCGCCGTGGG
>JAEWGK010000159.1 GCA_023388385.1 Actinomycetes bacterium
GGTCGCATGGGCGATGGCGGACGACGCCGCCGACGTCGCCGCGGCCCTCGCCTCCGCCGGCGCCGCAACGCTGCCGCTGGAGGGCGCCCGCCCCGCGGCGCTCGACGGCCCCTGCGCCGGCGAGTAGCCCACACCCACCTGCGGCGACGCACGCGGCGCCCCGTAGGGTGAGCGCCATGACCGACATGACCAAGGCCGTCCTCCCCGAAGACAAGGCCCCCACGAGCTGGTACAATCTCAACGCCGACTTCCCGGAGCCGCTGCCGCCGCACCTGCACCCGGCGACGCGCGAGCCCATCACGCCGGAGGAGATGGGCGCGCTGTTCGCCACCGGGCTGGTCGAGCAGGAGTTCACGACCGAACGGTGGATCGAGATCCCGGAGCCCATCCGCGACATCTACCGCATCTGGAGGCCGTCGCCGCTGGCCCGCGCCCCGCGCCTGGAAAGGGACCTCGGCACCACCGCCCGCATCTACTACAAGAACGAGGCGGTCTCCCCCATCGGCTCCCACAAGCCGAACACGTCCGTCGCGCAGGCGTACTACAACAAGCTGGACGGCGTCGACAAGCTCACCACCGAGACCGGCGCCGGCCAATGGGGCGCCTCCCTGGCGTTCGCCGGCGGATTCTTCGACCAGGACGTCGAGGTCTGGCAGGTCCGCGCCTCCTACGACTCCAAGCCGTACCGCCGCATGCTCATGGACGTGTACGGCGCCACCGTGCATCCGTCGCCGTCCGACCGCACCGAGTCCGGCCGCGCCTTCCTGGAGAAGGACCCCGACACCCCGGGCTCCCTGGGCATGGCCGTCTCCGAGGCCGTCGAGGTCGCGATGGGCTCCGAGGGCGCCCGCTACGCCCTCGGCTCCGTGCTCAACCACGTCATGCTGCACCAGACCGTCATCGGCCAGGAGGCGCTCGCCCAGCTGGAGATGTTCGGCGAGGACGGCGCGGACTACGTCGTCGGCTGCGCCGGCGGCGGATCCAACCTCGCGGGCCTGTCGTTCCCGTTCATCGGCGAGAAGCTCCGCGGCGAGTCCGACGCCCGCGTCATCGCCGCCGAGCCCGCCAAGTGCCCGTCCCTGACTCAGGGCGAGTACCGCTACGACAACGGCGACGTCGCCGGGCTGACCCCGCTGCTGAAAATGCACACCCTCGGCCGCGACTTCGTCCCCGACCCCATCCACGCCGGCGGGCTGCGCTACCACGCGATGGCCCCGATGGTCTCCCACGCCGTCGAGCTCGGCCTCATCGAGCCCTGCGCCATCGAACAGAACAAGGCCTTCGCCGCGGGCATCCGCTTCGCCCGCACCGAGGGCACCGTGCCCGCGCCGGAGTCCACCCACGCCATCGCCAAGGCCATCGACATCGCCCTGGAGCACACCGCGGGCGCGCCCGGCAGCGGCCCCGTCATCGTCATCGGCCTGTCCGGCAACGGTTTCCTGGACCTGCCCGCCTACGCGCAGTTCACGTAGGCGCCCGGACCGGCGCGGGTGCGGGTCGCGCGGGTTGCGCGGTGCGGGCACGTGCGGCGTCCACGCGGCGCGTGCGTGACGACGCCCCGAAACCCGTCCCGGGGAGTTCACCCGCGCGCAACCCGCGGTTCCCCCGGGGGCCACGGGCGGGGGCCACGATGGCGGGCATGTCCAACGCCTCCCGCGCCCGTCGCGCCTCCCGGATGGGCTGGCGCACCTCCCCGGCGGTGCTGGCCATCGTCGCGGCCGCGTCGCTGCCCATCGTGGCCGTCGGCGGCGCCGCGGCCGTGACCTTCCCGGCCCCGGGTTCGTCCCCGCCCCCGACGGCGACCGCGCCCGGCGACGGCGCCGCCGCCCCGGGTGCCGCGTACCCGCAGGCCGGGGGCTGGTCCGCCGAGCCGATCGGCACCATCGACCTGGGGCGGGCACCGGTGGACCCGGCCGTGGCGAACGTCGTCGGCGACGCCCCGGTCGGCGGCATCTCCGGCCTGGACTCCCTCGGCGGCGACCGCTACCTGGCCCTGTCCGACGACCGCGCCGCGAAGGGCCCCGCCCGCGCCTACGAGATCAGCGTCCCGCTGGGCAAGGCCGGCGAGCCGCTGCAGGACGCCGCCGCGGTCGACTCCGCCATCGCGCTCACCGACCCGTCCGGCGTCGGCTACGCGGAGGGCTCCGTCGACCCCGAGTCCATCCGCGTCCTGCCCGACGGCGGACTGCTGTGGACCTCCGAGGGCGCCGCGGATGATGGGCAGCCGCCCGCCGTCATCGTCTCCGACGCCTCCGGACGCGAGCAGCGGCGCTTCGACGTCCCGGTCCACCACCTCCCCGACGGCCACGGCACCCGCGGCGTCCGCGACAACCTGGCATACGAGGGCCTCACGCTCCTCGGCGGCGGCCGCGCCGCCACGCTCGCCGAGAATCCCCTGGCCCAGGACGGCCCCGTCCCCGGCGCCGAGCCCGGCGCGCTCACCCGCCTGACCGTCTGGGACATCGCCTCCGGCACGCCGGTCGCGGAGTACGCCTACCCGCTCGACGCCGTCCCCGCGGGCTCCGAGGAGCGCGGAGCCACCGAGATCCTCGCCGCCGGCGACGGCTCCTTCATCGTCCTGGAGCGCAGCTACATCGCGGGACGAGGCACGGTCGGGTCGCTGTCGGTCGTCACGCTGGACGGCGCGGACGACGTCCTGGCCACGCCGGCGCTGACGGGCGCGGAGCGGCCCGTCGTCAAGCGCCACCTGCTGGACCTCGCGCCGAACGGCGAGAACGTGGACAACGTCGAGTCCCTCGCGTGGGGTCCGATGCGTGACGACGGTCGCCGCACCCTCCTCATCGCCACCGATGACAACTTCAACCCGGGCCAGCGCACGCTGGTCCACGCCTTCGCCATCGGCATGCCGGCACGGTAGCCGAGAGACGGCGCAGGGAGGGCGTCACCGGGGCCGGGCGTCGTCACGCGGGCGTCAGCGATCGGCGTCGAGCCGTTCCAGCGTCCACCGCACCGAGCGGCCGACGGTCTGCGGGCACGCGCGCATCGCCTCGGTGAGCTGGGCCGTCGTCAGCCCCTCGGCTATGTCGACGGCGGCGGTGGACATGACGGTCCAGCCCTCGTGTCCCGCGCCACCGAGGTTCGAGACCGTCGTCGCCGTCAGCGCCGTGCGCACGTTGCGCTCGTTGCAGACGTGGCCGACGTGCGTCAGGTCCGCCTCCCACTCCCGCGGCAGCGGCGCGTGCGCCATGAACACCAGGTAGCCGGCGTCGGCCGTGCCCTCGCCCGGCAGGTAGATGTCCACGTCCGTGCCGCGCGACTCGATCCACGCCGCGTCGTCGACGACCGGCACGTCCGGCATGCCCAGGTCGGTGAGGTAGCGGACGACGTCCGACAGCACGATCGGCTGCGGCTGCAGCTCCATGGACACGCCCGAGCCCTCCGGGAGATCGCCCGTCGATGCCGCGGCGTCGGCGTCGGCGCGGAGATCCGCCGCCGTCACCGGATCCGCCTCGAACGGGGCGGCCGCGACGTCCACGTCCGACCACGTGCGGCGGCACGCCGGGCGGAACCGGTCGCCCACGACCACGAGCGAACGCTTGAGGAACTGCGCCGCCTGCGCGTCGGAGATGCCCGAGCCCGCCAGCAGGTACGTCTGCGCCGACAGGTGCAGCAGCCCGCCGCGTTCCTGGGCTTCCGTCAGGCTGCCGTCGGCGTCCACGACCGCGCGCGGGGCGACGTGCCGGGCGTTGAAGCCGGCGACGAAGTCCAGGGCCGCGGCGTACTCGTCCGCCGGGATGAGGCCCCGCCACCGCGCGTCCATCGTGAACGTCGCCCGCACCGGGGCCCACGACAGGACGATCGTGAAATCGCCGACGCAGAACTCGATCGCCGCATCGCCGGTGGGAGTGCCGGTGTCGCGCCAGGCGATCCCCCACTCGTCCAGAAGGCGCCCGAACGGCGTCAGGCGGGGATGGTCCGCGAGATGGGCTTCGGTGGCGGCCACGGCAATTCCTCCTCGATTCGTCCGCCGGCGCCGGGTGACGGCGGGTTGGGCCTGGCCCGGCCGAGCCGGGTGGGTCGGGCCGGTGACCACCCGGTTCCGCGACGGATGAGCCACCTGAGCCGGAGCCGCCACCGGAGCCTGCGGACGAATCGTCGATGAACAAACGGTCAACAACTTCACGCCAGGGTAATACATGGGACTCCGCCGCACTCATGTGAGCAGTGGTGCATGTGGGATTCTGGGTGTCGCCGGGCGGCGCCGGGATGCGCTG
>JAEWGK010000225.1 GCA_023388385.1 Actinomycetes bacterium
GGCCGCTTCGAGCGCCGCCTGCCGGAGTCCGCGGTCGTCGCGCCGAAGAACCGCTTCGACGTCGTCGGCCTGCCCGAGCTGCTCGCCGCGGAGCCGAACCACGACCGGGTCACCCGCATCGACCGCATCTTCGGCATGGTCCGCGGCCTCGCCGGCGTGTGCGAGCTGCCGAAGTCCACCCGGATGTTCGCGTCCAACTCCGTCCTCGGCGCCGTCGGCGGCGGCGCGGACCACTTCCACGGCGCGGGCATGGCGGAGTGGAGCGCCATCGGCCGCGTGATCCTGGCCAACTGGGACGACGTCGTCGACGAGCTGGACGAGCTGCACGGTCACGCCCCGGAGGTGCCCGACGGCGACCGCGAGGCGGCGGGCGCGGAGCTCGCCGTGGCGGCCGAGCGTGTCGCCGCCGAGCGCGAGGAGGCCGCGAAGGCCCGCGAGGAGGAGCGGAAGCGGGAGGAGGAGGCCGCGAAGGACGCCGACCCGTACGACTCGACGGTGTGGGCCTCCGCCGGCGTCGACCCGATCCGCATCAGCATCGCCGGCCGCACGCTGTACACGCTGCGCTGCTATCTGGGGCACCGCCCGGTGTTCCTGGGCCGCCACGGCACCATCAACACGTTCTCCCAGGGCCGCGCCCTGGTGCGCTGGCTGCTGGAGCACGACGATCACGACATGGCGGGCCTGTCCACGTGGGACGAGATCATCACCGCCGCCAACGCGGGCGAGCTGGAGGTCCAGGTCCACCCGGACAACGTCTACTCCTTCACCGGCATCGCGGAGGACATCAAGGCCGGCCCCAACGAGGTTGACGGGGAGCAGCTGGACCGCGCCTACGAGCTGCTCGCCGACGCCGCCGACTGGGCCGGCGATGACGCGGTCAACGAGGTCCTGGCCGCCAACCAGCAGCTGGCCTGGCTGCTCAACTACCTGCTGGACACCGGCGAGGGCGACGAGCCGGTGCCGCCGTTCGACGACGAGGCCGACGGCTGGGTCCGCCTGGAGAAGGGCCTCACCGATCGCTTCACGACGCGCATCTAGGCCGTCCCGCGGACGGCGTCGTGCACGCCGTCCGCGCTAGTCCAGCGTCATCTCCATGACGTCGTCGCGGTCGACCTCACCATCGTTGTCCCGGTCGGTGAGCTCCAGGTAGTGCGGGTAGATGAGGGTATCGAGGATGCGCTCGCGCGTCGGCAGGTCGACGAACGCGTTCTCGATGGCGTTGCACGTCAGCTGGAACAGCTCGGTGTAGCCGTAGTCGAAGTTGTCGACCAACAGCATGAGCTCGCGCGTCATCGACGTGCCGCACAGCAGGCGCGCGCCGGTGTTGACCGTGCACGTGAAGCCCAGATCGTCGAGCAGGGGGAACGGGTGATCCGCGATGTCCTCGACCGCACCACACGCGACGTTGGCGGAGATGCACACCTCCAGCGGGATGCGCTGGTCGCGGACGTAGCCCGACAGGAACTGCAGCTCGATGCCGTCGAGGCTGGCGGTGAAGTCCTCGTAGATGCGGGTGGCCTGGCCCAGGCGGTTGGCGCCCTCGATGACGGCCTCGCGGATGGCCTCCGGGCCCGTGGACTCGCCGGCGCTCACCGTGGAGAAGACGAGCTTGCGGCGCAGCCGCTCGAACGCCTGGTGGTGGCGGAACGGGGTGCAGTCCTCGTCGTCGCCCGTCAGGTCGAAGCCGACGACGTAGGGGTGGTCGACGTTCTCCGGGACGTTGTCGGCGACGAGGTCGGCGACCTCCTCCACCAGGTCCGGGTCGGAGTCGCACCTGGCGGTCAGCAGCAGACGCACCGTGATGTCGCGGCCGGACTCGGCGGCGGCGCGCTCGCCCTCACGGCAGCCTTCGACGGCGGCGTCGACGACGTCCTGCATGGACATCCCGCCGTCGACGTGGAGCTCGGGGGCGATGCGCAACTCGGCGTAGACGACGTTGTCGTCCGCCAGGTCCTCCACCGCCTCCCGGGTGGCGCGGGTGATCGCCTCCGGGGTCTGCAGCACGGCGACCAGGTGGTCGAACGCCGCGCGGTAGCGCTTCGGGTTGCCGGAGCCCGCGGCCTCCACGAACCAGGAGGCCAGCTCGCCCGGCGTGCCCGCGGGCAGCTCGTGCCCGGCGGCGGACGCCAGCTCCAGCAGCGTCGCCGGGCGCAGGCCGCCATCGACGCGATCATTCAGTACGACCTTCGGGAGTCCGGCCACGACGTCGGGATCGACGCCCTTCGGCTCGAAATCGTAATCCGCGGGGTTGTGCATAACGCGTAACCCTAGCCCACCTGGACGAGGGCGGGCGACGCGGGATCGCGTGCCCCGCCCGCACCGTTCCCCTCGCTCCCCCCCAGGGGCATCGATCCGACCGATCAGCAAGTCCATCCGATAGGTTTGTCCGCATGACGATGACGCCCCGGGCCCTCCCCCAACGCCGCGACGGCGCCGGCCCGCTCACCCGGCCCCTCGCCGCCGCCCTCGTCGCCGGGCTGGCCTGTACCGCCGTGCCCGCCGCCGTGGCCGCGGTCCCGTCCGCCGCGGCGCAGGCCGCCGCCCCGGAGGACTCCGCCACCGACCCGTCCGGCGCCGCCGGCGCGGACGTCCCCGACGTCCTCCGCGTCCGCGACACCTCCGACTGCCCGTACCGGGTGAGCCCGCCGGAGCCTGTGACGGAGACCGAGGCCCTGAAGCCGGGCGAGTCCGCCCTCGAGCCGCTGCCGGTGCATGAGCCCCCGGCGGGCGGGGAGCGGATGGGCGACTGCGGCGTCGTCGCGGCCGACGGGTTCGCGGTCCCGGGCGAGCTCGGCGCGTCGGCCTGGATCGTTGCCGACGCCGGCACGGGCGAGGTGCTGGCCGCAAAGGACCCGCACGGGCGCTACCGTCCGGCGTCCATCGCGAAGGTGCTGTTGGCGCTCGTCGCCTTCCGCGATCTGCCCCTGGACAAGAAGGTGGAGACGACCGCGGAGGACGAGTCCATCGAGGGCT
>JAEWGK010000247.1 GCA_023388385.1 Actinomycetes bacterium
GGCGCCCCGACGGGACGCTGGACCTCGACGGCTGGGCGGCGTCGCGCACGGGCACGTGGGCGATGCTCGGCTGGGGCGGCATCGCGCTGCTGCAGATCCCGCTGGTGCTGTCCGACGTCTCCGGCCGACCCCTGTCCGAGACCATCCGGCCCGCGGCCTGGTCGCTGGCGCTGGAGCAGGTCAGCGAGTCCGTCGCCTGGCTGTGGGTCGGCATCTTCGCCCTGTGCACCGCCGCGTTCTCGGCGATGACCCGCCGCTGGATCTGGCAGCCGGTGTTCTTCGCGGTGTCGCTCATCTCGATGATGCCGCTGGCCGTCGTCAGCCACAACGCGACCGGCGGCAATCACGACTACGGCACGAACTCCTACATCTGGCACCTGACCTTCACCGTGTTCTGGATCGGCGGCCTCATGGCGCTCATCGGCCACGCCCGCCGCCGCGGGGACCACCTGCGGGTCGTGGCGCGGCGCTACAGCTTCGTCGCGCTGGTCGCGTTCATCGTGATGGCCGTCTCGGGCGTCATCAACGCGGTCATCATCCTGCCGTCGTGGGGCGACCTGTTCACGAACGACTACGGCATCCTCGTCGTCGTCAAGTTCTTCGCCGTCATCGTCCTCGGCCTGTTCGGCTACCTGCACCGCCAGGTGACGCTGCCGGCCATCGACGCGAAGGGCGAGTCCGGCCCGTTCCGCCGCTTCGCCGTCGTCGAGGTCATCGTCATGGCCCTGACCATCGGCGTCGCCGTCGCGCTCGGCCGCACCCCGCCGCCGCCGAGCTACGCGGAGCAGGCCGGCGGCACCGACGCCCTGCCGGAGATCACGCAGATGCAGGTCAAGCTCGGCTACAACCTCGACATCCCGTTCGGCTGGCACGCGTTGTTCACGACGTTCCGCTTCGACATCTTCTTCGGCTCCGCCGCCATCATCGCCGCCTGGATCTACCTGTACTGGCTGCGGCAGCTGCGGAAGCGCGGCGGCGAGTGGCCGCTGCAGAACACCCTGTGGTGGCTCGGCGGCTGCGCGCTGCTGCTGGTCACCTCCTGCTCCGCGCTGGGCGTGTACATGCCGGCGCAGTTCAGCGTCCACATGCTCGCCCACATGCTGTACTCCATGGCCATCCCGGTCATGCTCGTCCTCGGCGGACCGATGACGCTGGGGCTGCGCGCGCTGAAGCCCGCCGGCCGCGACGGCGTGCCCGGCATCCGCGAGTGGCTGGTCGCGTTCATCAACAACCCGGTGTCGCGGTTCCTCACGAACCCGGTGGTGGCGACCGTGCAGTTCGTCGCCGGCTTCTATCTGCTGTACTTCACGGGCCTCTACGACTGGCTGGCCGACGAGCACGCCGGCCACCTGTTCATGAACATCCACTTCCTCATCTCGGGCTACATCTTCTACTGGGTCATCATCGGCGTCGACGCCGCGCCGCAGCAGATCCCGGAGTCCGTGAAGACGGTGACGCTGATGGGCTCCCTGCCGTTCCACGCCTGGTTCGGCATCACCCTCATGCAGCTGGCGACGCCGCTGGCGGAGGACTACTACTCCTCCCTCGACCTGCCGTGGCACGTCGACCTGCTGCAGGACCAGAACGTCGGCGGCTCCATCGCGTGGGCGATGGGCGAGATTCCGCTGGCCATCGTCACCGTCGCCCTGGCCTACCAGTGGTTCAAGGCCGACCGCAAGGAGGCGAGGCGGTACGACCGCAGGGCCGAGCGCGACCACGACGCCGAGCTCAAGGCCTACAACGAGATGCTCGCCCTCCGCAGCCAGGGCGTCCGCACTGACGCGGAGGAGGCCTACTACGGTTCCGTCGTCGACCGCGAGCACGAGCTGCACCTGGGCAACCCCATCGGCTCGGAGAACGTGCGCAAGCGGCGCTGACGGGGAGCCCGTGGCACGCGGGCGCGGCCTGACGGCGAACGCGGCAGCCGCGCAACTCGGGACCGGCCCCGGGCCGTGGATGGCTTCCCCGCGCGGGGAGCTGTCCACAGCCCGGGGCCGGGGCCTTTTCCGGGCCGGGGGAGCGGGCGACCATCGGATCGGGGACGGCCCCGGGGAGGGTCGGACCGGAATCGAGCCGAGGAGGCACCGCTCATGTCCATGTCCACCGTCACTATCCTGGGCAATCTCACGGCCCAGCCCGAGATCGTCGTTCTGCCGAACGGCACCGAACTCGCCCGCATCACCGTCGCGTCGTCGCGCAACCGGTTGACCGACGGGGAGTGGGTCTCCGGCGAGACGACCTTCCTGGAGGTCGAATGCTGGGACGATCTGGGCCGCCACGTCATCAGCAGCCTGCGCAAGGGCATGGCCGTCATCGCCCACGGCCGCCTGGAGACCAGCCGCTGGCAGGACAAGGAGGGCAACCCGAGGTCGAAGATGCGGCTGCGCGCCATCACCGTCGGCCCCGACCTGCGCCGCTGCGAGGGGCGGATAACCCGGGTCAGGCGTGACGACGGCCCCTCGCCCGCCGACTCCGCCGCCCCGTCGTTCCCCGCCCCCGAGGGCGGCACCCTGCCGCGCCCCGCGGAGGGTGACGGCGGCAACGCCGCGGGGGACGCGGGCGCTGCGCCGGGTGACGGGTCCGGGGGCCGTTCCCCGGAGGCCGTGGCCGCGCCGTTCTAGGCGGATGCGCACCGCCGCGGGTTGCGTTGTCCATTCCCGGGGCGGTGCGTATCGTCGGGAGGGATTGTGTCCGGCCCGCCGCGGCATCCGCGGCAGCGGCCGAAGCGAAGGTGAAAGTGGGGTTCATCCAACCATGGCAGAGTTCATCTACCAGATGAAGAACGTGCGCAAGGCGCACGGCGACAAGGTGATCCTGGACAACGTCACCATGGCGTTCTACCCGGGCGCCAAGATCGGCGTCGTCGGCCCGAACGGCGCCGGCAAGTCCTCGATCCTGAAGATCATGGCCGGGCTGGACCAGCCCTCCAACGGCGAGGCGTTCCTGGAGCCGGGGGCCACCGTCGGCATCCTGTTGCAGGAGCCGCCGCTGAATGAGGAGAAGACCGTCCGCGGCAACGTGGAGGAGGGCCTCGGCGGCATCTTCGAGAAGAAGCAGCGCTTCGAGGCGATCGCCGAGGAGATGGCGACCAACTACACCGACGAGCTCATGGAGGAGATGGGCAAGCTCCAGGAGGAGCTCGACGCGGCCGACGCGTGGGAGATCGACTCCAAGATCGAGCAGGCGATGGACGCCCTGCGCTGCCCGCCGGCCGACGAGCCGGTCACTCACCTCTCCGGCGGCGAGCGCCGCCGCGTGGCGCTGGCGAAGCTGCTCCTGTCGGAGCCGGACCTGCTGCTCCTCGACGAGCCGACCAACCACCTGGACGCCGAGTCCGTGCTGTGGCTGGAGCGCCACCTCAAGGACTACCCGGGCGCCGTTCTGGCCGTGACCCACGATCGCTACTTCCTGGACAACATCGCGGGCTGGATCTGCGAGGTCGACCGCGGAAAGCTCTACCCGTACGAGGGCAACTATTCCACCTACCTGGAGAAGAAGGCCGAGCGCCTCGAGGTCGCCGGCAAGAAGGACCAGAAGCTGCAGAAGCGCCTGAAGGAGGAGCTGGCCTGGGTCCGCTCCGGCCAGAAGGCCCGCCAGGCGAAGAACAAGGCCCGCCTCGAGCGCTACGAGCAGATGGTCGAGGAGGCCGAGCAGTACAAGAAGCTCGACTTCGAGGAGATCCAGATCCCGACCCCGCCGCGCCTGGGCAACCAGGTCGTCGAGGTCTCGCACCTGGACAAGGGTTTCGACGGCCGCGTCCTCATCAAGGATCTCTCGTTCACCCTGCCGCGCAACGGCATCGTCGGCGTCATCGGCCCGAACGGCGTCGGCAAGTCCACGCTGTTCAAGACCATCGTGGGCCTCGAGGAGCCGGACGCCGGCGAGGTGAAGGTCGGCCAGACGGTCAAGCTGTCCTACGTCGACCAGGGCCGCGAGAACATCGACGGCGAGAAGACGGTGTG
>JAEWGK010000003.1 GCA_023388385.1 Actinomycetes bacterium
GTTTTCTTGGGTCACTGGGGTTACTGGGGGGGGGGGGCAGACTGGCAAACTCCCCGCGCTCATGCAGTTGGCCATTCCCGCGGCGCCGCGCCGACGCGGCAAGATCTGCTGGCCGCGGCCCGCGACCGGGCGGCGAAGACGCCGGTGGCGGGTGCCGGGTGGATGACCGCCTGGCTGCTGAACGGCCGACCACGCATCAGGGGGTTAACGGGCTTTAGCGGGAGGAACGGGTCACGGAAACCGGGTTATCGGGCCGATCCGTGACCCGTTCCTCCCGCTAAAGCGCGTTAACCCCGCCCCGGGCGGAGGCGGAGGCGGAGACGGCCACGGGCGGGCCGGGCCAGAAGCACGCCGGCCATGGGCGGGCCAGGCCGGAAATCGTCGCGGCTAGCAGGTGACGCAGCGGCCGGCGCTCGGGCCGCCGTCGTCATGGAGCCAGCCGAAGCACTGGACCGGCCGGAGCGCGACGACGCCGTGGTGAATGTCCAGACCCGGTGCCACGGCCTCTAGGGCGCATTCCGCGTCGAGGATCTCGTCGACGCCGGCGTCCCACGTGATGCGCGGGGCCCGCTGCAGCACGTTGATGAGCTCCAGGTCCTGCTCGGCCAGTTCGGCCGGATGGTCGTGGCGCACGGAATCCGCCGCCCGGTTCTTTCCGTCCCCGCGGCGGATTTCCGCACTTCAGGCACCGCCCACTCCCCGCCTCCCCACGAGCCGAGGTGGGTGCGCACCTAGTGCGCCGCGGCGTCCCAGTCCGGCCCGTCGCCGACGGAGACCTCCAGCGGCACACGCAAGGTGATGGCGGCGTCCATCTCGCGATTGAGCACGTCGACGACGACATCGCGTTCACCCGGCGCGACCTCGACGACGAGTTCGTCGTGGACCTGCAGCAGCACGCGGGACTTCAGCGGCTCGCGGGGCTCCTCGTCGGCGGGCGCCCCACCACGGCGGAGGGCGTCATCGACGCGGAGCATCGCGACCTTGATGATGTCCGCCGCGGTGCCCTGGATCGGCGAGTTCAGGGCGGCGCGCTCGGCGTTCTCCCTGGCCTGCCGGTTGTCGGAGACGAGGTCCGGCAGATAGCGCCGGCGGTCGTACAGCGTGGCGGTGAAGCCGTCCTTGGCCGCCTGGCGCACGACACCGTCGAGGTACGCCTTCACGCCGCCGAAGCGGTCGAAGTAGTCGGTGCGGAGCGTCTCCGCCTCCTTCTGCGGGATGTCCAGCTGGGCGGCGAGACCGAAGGACGACAGGCCGTAGGCCAGGCCGTAGCTCATGGCCTTGACGCGACGGCGCAGTTCAGGGGTGACGCCGTCGATGGGCACGTCGAAAACGCGGGAGCCGACGTAGTTGTGCAGGTCCTCTCCCACGCGATAGGCCTCGATGAGCCCCTCGTCGCCGGAGAGGTGCGCCATGACGCGCATCTCGATCTGCGAGTAGTCGGCGGTGACCAGGGTCTCGTAGCCGTCGCCGACGACGAAGGCGCGTCGGATGGCACGGCCGAAGTCGGTGCGGACGGGGATGTTCTGCAGGTTCGGCTCGGTGGAGGACAGCCGTCCGGTGGCGGCGACCGTCTGGTTGAAGGTCGTGTGGATGCGCCCGTCGTCGGCGACGGTCTTCACCAGGCCCTCGACGGTGGACTTCATCTTCTGGAACTCGCGGAACTCGAGCAGCTTCTCCAGGAACGGGTGCGGGCTCTTCTTCGCCAGCGCCTCGATCTCCTTGGCGGCGGTGGAGTAGCCGGTCTTGGTCTTCTTCGTCTTCGGCATCCCCAACTGGTCGAAGAGGACCTCCTGCAGCTGCTTCGGGGAGCCAAGGTTGAGGTCCGGGCGGTCGACGAGCTCACGCGCGGCGGTTTCCGCGGTCGCGGTGCGGTCGGCGAAGTCGCGTCCGAGTTCCTCGAGCTTTGCGACGTCGACTGCGATGCCCGTCCGCTCCATGCGGGCCAGCACAGGCGCCAGCGGCAGTTCGATGTCGGCGTAGACGGGGTACAGCCCGGCCTCGTCGAGCGCGCCGAGCAGCCACCGTGCGAGGTCCAGGACGGCGGCGGCGGAGTCGGCGGCGGCGCGGGCGGCGGCCTCGGAGCCGTCCGATGCGGCGCCGTCGAGGAGCGCCAGCTGGCCGTCGCCGGAGCCCGTGGCATCCGCGTCATCGGCCGCCGGGAGCGCGCGGCCGAGGTTGGCCATGAGGACGTTGTCCAGGGAGTAGGTCCGCTGGCTGGGCTTGAGCAGGTATGCGCCGAGGAAGGTGTCGTGGATGACGCCGGCGATCTCCAGGTCGTGGCTCCACAGGGCGTGCATGGCGGACTTGAGGTCGTGGACGGCCTTGGGCATGTCCGGGTCGGCCAGCCAGGTGCGCAGCGCGTCCTCGTCGGTGGGGTCGAGCGCCGTCGGGTCGACCGCCGTGGCGACGGCCCCGCCGCCGTCGGCCGTGCCGGCGATGCCCAGCACCGCGTCGCCCACGTGGAGGGCCACCGGGGCGGGCAAGGCGGCGAGCCAGTCGCCGAGGGAACCGTCGTCAAGCACGACGTGCTCGGTGGCGGGGGCGTCCGCGGCGGTGTCCTCCCCGAGCAGCCCGGCGCCGTCGGCCTTGAGCGTGCGCATGACGCGGTCGCGGAGGTTGGCGCCGAACTCCAGCTCGTCGAAGCGGGCGGTGATTGCGCGAGCGTCGGCGGGGCGCAGCTCCAGCTCCTCTGGACCGAAGGGCAAGTCGAGATCCTTGACCATCTCGGTGAGGTAGCGGTTCATCTGGACGGCGTCGACCCGATCGCGGAAGTTCTGGCCGGCCTTTCCGCGAATCTCGTCGGCGCGGGCGACCAGCTCCTCCAGGGACCCGAACTGGAGGATCCACTTCGTCGCCGTCTTCTCGCCGACGCCGGGCACGCCCGGCAGATTGTCCGACGGGTCGCCGCGCAGCGCCGCGAAGTCCGGGTACTGCGCCGGCGTGAGGCCGTACTTCTTCTTTACGGCGTCCGGGGTGAAGCGGTGCAGGGTGGACACGCCACGCATGGGGTACAGCACCGTCGTGGTGTCGTTCACCAGCTGCAGGGAGTCGCGGTCGCCGGTGACGATGAGCGTCTCGAAGCCCTCCGGCTTCGCGCGAGTCGCCAGCGTCGCGATGATGTCGTCGGCCTCGTAGTTCTCCTTCTCCAGCGTCACGATGCCCATGTCGCGCAGCACCTCCTGGATGAGGCCGACCTGTCCGCGGAACTCCTCCGGCGCCTTCTCGCGCTGCGCCTTGTACTCCGGGAACTTCTCCGTGCGGAACGTCTGACGCGACAGGTCGAACGCTACCGCCACGTGGGTCGGCTTCTCCGAATCCAGCAGGTTCGTCAGCATGGACAGAAAACCGTAGACGGCATTGGTGTGCTGTCCGCCGGTGGTGGAGAAGTTGTCGGTCGGCAGCGCGTAGAACGCGCGGAAGGCCATGGAGTGTCCGTCGATGAGCATGAGCGTCCGCTTCATGCCCACCAAGTGTAGGGATGCCGTGCCGCGGGGGGCCGCCCGGGCCGCGCACCGCAGAGGCGCCCGGCGCCGCTGCGTCCACGCCGGGGCGAGGGCGTCCGGC
>JAEWGK010000033.1 GCA_023388385.1 Actinomycetes bacterium
GCGGCACCGAGTCCATGTTGGCGTCGGCGATCGGGGTGACCAGGTTGGTCGCGCCCGGGCCGGAGGTGGCGACGCAGACGCCGACCTTGCCGGAGACCTGGGCGTAGCCGGTGGCGGCGTGGCCCGCACCCTGCTCGTGGCGGACCAGCACGTGGCGGATCTTCTCCGAGTCGTAGAGCGGGTCGTAGAGCGGCAGGATAGCGCCACCGGGGATGCCGAACACCGTCTCGGCGCCTAGCTCCTCGAGGGTGCGCACGATGGCCTTGGCCCCGGAGATGCGCTCCGGGGCGCCGCGGCGCGACTGGGCGGCCACGGTCGCGGGCGATGGGCTGGGGTTGGGGGCGGCGGTCACGTCGGTCTCGCTCCTCGGTCGGGTGGGTGTGTGGTGGTGTGACGTCCCGATGGAAAGGCCCCCGCGAGCAGCTGGCGCTGCCGTCCGGGGGCCCAACGGATACGACGAATCGAGTCGTCGCCGTCAGGCGGCGCCGGCTACGAGAAGTCGAATCTGCGTCATGGCCATCACCATAACGTCCACCAGGTGGACAGTCAATCTCACAGGCTGGAATCACCCCTCCCGCAAGGTGGGAGCCCTCGCCCCCCGCACCACCGCGTGCGTGACGACGCGCCCCGCGCCGCCGCGCCCGCCGCCCGCACCCGGGCGCCGCACCCGGGTGCGGCGGGTCACCGCGTGCGCCCCGACGTGCGCCGCGTCACCGTGCAGTCGGTGCGACTTCAGTTGCCGGTACCTCGATGCTCATCGTGCGTTCAACGGCCTCTCAGCCACCGGGCCTAACGTGGCAGGCATGGAATTTGCCTCATACATGCTCACCCGGGCGTGGACGTGGGTCGCAGACAAGGGCTTGACCATCGCCGCGCTCATCATCCTGCTGGTGCTGCTGCCGCGCGTGCGGCGGTTCGTCATCGCGGTGTTCACGCGGAACCTCGACGAGCAGGCGAAGGAGGAGAACAAGGGCCGCAGGGCCCTCGTCGGCGCGATCGTCTACACGGTCGAGGTCGTCCTCTACTTCGTCGTCGCCCTCGCGCTGCTGAAGACGATGGGCATCTCCATCGGGGCGGCGGTGGTGCCGGCTACCGCGATCTCCGCGGCCGTCGGCTTCGGCGCCCAGTCGGTCATCGGCGACATCATCGGCGGCATCTTCATCATCATCGAGAAGCAGTACGGCATCGGCGACTGGGTGGAGTTCCACTCCCCCTCCGGCACGGTCCAGGGCGATGTGGTGAACCTGACGCTGCGCGCGACGACCATCCGCACGCTCAACGGCGAGGCGGTCATCGTGCCGAACGCCGAGGCCCGCATGTGCGTGAACTACTCCTCCAAGTGGTCCCGCGCGGTCGTCGAGGCCCCTGTGCCGATCGTCCACGGCTCCAGCGTCGCGGAAATCCAGGAGCGCACGCTCGACGCGGCGCAGGACGCGCTGTCCCGCGAAGGCATCCGCGAGCACATCCTGTCCGATCTCTCCCTGCAGCCGGCGACGGCCCTGAACCCGCCGACGACCCTGGGCATGCCGTGGACGGTCACGATGCGCCTCATCGTCGACTGCGATCCGGGCGACCAGTGGCTCATCGAGCGCGAGATCCTCTCCACGGTCATCGACACCTTCTGGAGCGAGTACGGCGAGTCGCTGCCGGAGGGCCTGGCCAAGGACGCCGCCGAGGCCGGACTGTCCGGCCCCGCCGCGGCATCGCACGCCGCGGGCGTCGTCCAGGCCGATGCGAGGCGCGACGACGCCTCCGGCGCCCCCAAGGGCACCGCGGCACGTGCGGGAGCGACGGCCACGGGCGACACGAGCGGGCCTGGCGCCGCCACCCGCGTGGAGCGCGACGACGCCCCGACCGAGATCATCGACGCCGAGACCATCGAACTGGCCGAGGCCGGGCGCCAACGCAACGACCTCCCCTCCGCAGGTGCGGCCATCGACGCCGCCGAGCGCCGCGATGAGGAGCTGCGCCAGACCGTCTCCGACATCGGCGGGGACCCGGGCGAGCTCGACGGCGAGGACGACCTGCCCCGGCGCCAGAAGGCCCGCAAGGTCCTGTCCGCGGGCGGCCGCGCGCGGCCGTCGACGGTCGTGCTCATCGTCCTGCTGCTGATCCTGGGCGTGGTCAACGTGCTGACCTACGAGCCGGGCGAGGACTCCGACGGCGTCGCCGGCTGGCTGGCGCCGTCCCGCCTGACCAGCAGGGACGCCGAGGAGAGCCCGGAGGAGGAAGCCCCCGCCACGGGCAGCGGGAAGGAGCAGAAGCCCGCCGACGAGCAGCCGCGCGACAACACGACGACCGGCGACCGGAACACCGACCAGCGTCCGGCGGAGACCCAGCCCGACCGGGGCACGGGCTCGAACGGCCAGGACACCGGCCGCACCGGGGACTCCGGCGCGGGCACGGGCAACGGCTCCGGCACGTCCGGCACGGGCCCCGGCACCGGCGATTCCGGCACCGGCGCGGGCTCCGGCGACTCCGGGACGGGCACCGGGGGCTCCGGCAGGGGCGACTCCGGGGCGGCCTCCGGAGGCACCGCCTCCGGCACCCGGAACGATTCCGGCGCGTCCGGCGCCTCGGGCGCGGACGCGACGATGCGCCACGCCGCCGGCGCAATCGGCGCCGCCGCAGCCTCGCACCAGCCGCTCGACTGACCGACCCGGGCCCCGGCTTCCGCCGGCCTCGCCCGGACGCCCTTCCCCGCGGCCCCGGCCCCGCACCAGCGGGACCGGGGCCGATCGCATGTCCGCGGGTCCGGGGCCGGTGAGGTGCCCGCGGACCGCCGACGGCTACAGTGTGGCCCATGAGTTCCGAGAGGCAGGCCCGCGGCGCGGCCGACATCCCGACCACCACCTTCCGCCCCCAGAAGACCCACTACTTCGGCGTGGCGTTTCTGGTGCTTCTGGTGTGCATCGCGCTGGGCTACCACCTGCTGTGGTTCTCGTGGACCATCCTGTTGCCCATCGCCTACGTCGTGTGGATCAACCGCGTCCGCACCGTCATCGGGCCGAAGGGCGTCACCGCCGTCTACCTGGTGCGCGGCTCCCGCACCGCGTCATGGGACGACTTCCGCGGCGTGCTGTTCACGAAGCAGGGCCGCGCCTACGCCGTCGAGGGCGCCGGGGGCGACGAGTCCCGCTTCCCGCTGCCGGCCATCACCTTCAACTCCATGCCGGCCGTCTCCGAAGCGTCCGGCGGCCGCATCCCGGACCCGCTGACCCCGGCCCTGGCCGCCGTCGATGACATGGTCGAGGTCTACGACCGCGACGGCAACGCCACCCTGCGCCCGCGCTCGGAGGCCCCCGGCGCCCCGGTCGACGGCGAGCACCCGGTCGCCGAGGGCGATCGCGGCCCCCGACGCGACTCCTAGCCACCCCGCGTCGGGGAGCCGGAGGAGGCGCCCCGTGGCGTCGTCACGCACCGGCGCCCGCGCACCCCGGGAAGCCGTACCCGCGCTCGCGGACCCCGCACCGCCGCCCACCGCTCGTCCAGCCGGCCGACTCGCGTCCACTATGTGAGATCGTTTGTCCATGCTCCGGGACGGACGGCTATCATGGACGCGACGCCGGGGACGCCACCCCGCGCGCGCCGCCGCCGCGGCCCCGCCCGCAGGCTCCGCGCCCGACCGTCCCGCACGCTCACCCGCACATCCGCACCCCGAACAACCACAAGGAAGGGCAGCCGCATGATCCCCCTCCGCTCCAAGGTCACGACCGCCGGCCGCAACGCCGCGGGAGCGCGCTCGCTGTGGCGCGCCACCGGCATGACCGAGCGCGACTTCGGCAAGCCGATCGTCGCCATCGCCAACTCCTACACCCAGTTCGTCCCGGGTCACGTCCACCTCAAGGACGTCGGCGACATCGTCGCGGAGGCCGTGCGCGAGGCCGGCGGCGTCCCCCGCGAGTTCAACACGATCGCCGTCGACGACGGCATCGCGATGGGCCACGACGGCATGCTGTACTCCCTGCCGTCCCGCGAGATCATCGCCGACTCCGTCGAGTACATGGTCAACGCCCACACGGCCGACGCCCTGGTGTGCATCTCCAACTGCGACAAGATCACGCCGGGCATGCTCAACGCCGCGATGCGCCTCAACATCCCGGTGGTGTTCGTCTCCGGCGGCCCGATGGAGTCCGGCAAGTCGATCGTCGTGGACGGCGTCGTCAAGCCCGGCTCCGACCTGATCTCCGCGATCTCCGCGTCCGCCAACGACGGCGTCGACGACGAGCAGCTGAAGACCATCGAGGAGTCGGCCTGCCCGACCTGCGGTTCCTGCTCCGGCATGTTCACCGCGAACTCCATGAACTGCCTCACCGAGGCCCTGGGCCTGTCCCTGCCCGGCAACGGCTCCACCCTGGCGACGCAGAAGGCCCGCCGCGACCTGTTCCTGCGCGCGGGCACGCTCATCGTCGAGCTGGCGAACCGCTACTACAAGGAGGGCGACGAGTCCGTCCTGCCGCGCAACATCGCCAACCGCGACGCGTTCATCAACGCCATGACGCTGGACGTGGCGATGGGCGGCTCCACCAACACGGTGCTGCACATCCTCGCCGCCGCGCAGGAGGGCGGGATCGACTTCGACCTCGCCGACATCGACGCGATCTCCCGCCGCGTGCCGTGCCTGTCCAAGGTCGCGCCGAACTCCGACTACTACATGGAGCACGTCCACCGCGCCGGCGGCATCCCCGCCATCCTCGGCGAGCTGCGCCGCGGCGGCCTGCTGAACCTCAAGGTCCACTCCGTGCATTCCGGCGCCATCGAGGACCACCTGGACGACTGGGACATCCGCGGAGGCTCCGCCATCCCCGAGGCCATCGAGCTGTTCCACGCGGCACCGGGCGGCGTGCGCACCACCGAGCCGTTCTCCACGGACAACCGCTGGGAGTCCCTCGACGTCGACGCGGTCTCCGGCTGCATCCGCGATGTCGAGCACGCCTACACCCGCGAGGGCGGCCTGTGTGTGCTGCGCGGAAACATCGCCGAGGACGGCGCCATCCTGAAGACCGCCGGCATCCAGGAGGACCAGTTCCACTTCGAGGGCGTCGCTCGCGTCGTGGAGTCCCAGGAGGAGGCGGTCAGCGCCATCCTCACCCGCACGCTGCAGCCGGGAGAGGTCCTCTTCGTCCTGTACGAGGGACCCGCCGGCGGCCCGGGCATGCAGGAGATGCTGCACCCGACCGCCTTCATCAAGGGCGCCGGCCTGGGCAAGGTCTGCGCGCTCGTCACCGATGGCCGCTTCTCCGGCGGCTCGTCGGGCCTGTCCATCGGCCACGTCTCCCCGGAGGCGGCGGCCGGCGGTGCCATCGGCCTGGTCCGTGACGGCGACCCGGTGTACATCGACGTCGCCGAGCGCCGCCTGGAGATCCAGGTCGACGATGCCGAGCTTGCCCGCCGCCGTGAGGAGGAGCTGAAGCGCGACAAGCCCTTCACCCCGCACACGGAGCGCCCGCGCAAGGTCTCCAAGGCCCTGCGCGCCTACGCGAAGATGGCGTCCTCCGCCGACCGCGGCGCCGTGCGCATCGTCGACTGACGCCGCTGTCCCGCGGCGCGCATGCACCGCGGGGGCGCCGTGCGCCGTGTGGTGCGCGTGCACCGCGTGGTGCGTGGCGACGACCCCGCCACCCCGCCCGCTTCCATGCGGACGGTGGCTTGGCCGCTAGAGGGGCAGGCCCGGTACGGCCGGCAGCGGGGGCAGCTCCGGGACGGCGCCCCGGGGAAGCTCCGGAAGATCCGGGATCAGCGGGGAGAACGGATTGGGCAGCGCCGGAGCGGGGTCGGCCGGGTTCTCCGGGGAGCCGCCACCGATGCCCGGGAAGGCAGCGAGCACGTCGTCGGTGAGGGCCTGCGCGGTGCCGTAGGTCTCGGCGCCGATGACGTAGCCGTCGCCGATGGTGGCGGAGGCGTTCGCGCTGTCGCGGTCGTTGGACCAGCCGAACTTCGTGCCCTTCGCGCCCGGCAGACGCGCGGTCCCGTAGTCCTGGTGGTAGCCGTCCGCCGCCACCGGGGCGACCGTGTACATCGCGGTGGCGATCGGCCCGTTCGGCTCGTTCTGCACGAGGGATTTGAGGAAGACCGCCATGTCGTTGACGGAGGTGCGCGACGAGCCCCACTCGCGCGCCGCGACGGTGTCGCCGAGGCCGTAGTCGCGGGCGATGGTGGAGATGGACGTCGGGTACTTGCGGTACAGCTGCGTCGCCAGGGCGTCGTCGCTGACGCGGATCATCTGCTGCGCGACCGGGATGTCCGCGGGATCGCCGTGCTCGACGATGTACTGGCCGATGAACAGCTTGACCATGGACAGGCCCGGCATCTGCTCGTGCGGGTTCCCCGTCGTGTACACGTCACCGGAAACGAGATCAATCGCGACGATTTCCGTGCGCGCCGGGACAGCCAGGTGGCCGGCGCCGTCGAGCTTCGGCGCGGGCAGGGCTGAATGAGCCGGGGCCACGCTGCCGTCGAGCGGGTTCGCGGACGCCTCGGCCGGGACGATCACCGGCGATAGGGCGGCGGTCAACACGGCCGCGGTGACGGCCAGGCCGGACTTGAGCGGATAACCGGCGCGGCGCTTCCTGTGCTTCATCGGGACCTCCCCTGGGCTGTGGCGGGCCAGCGATGGTCCCGGCAATCGATATGACCCCGTAACCTTAGCCGCCCCTATCCCCGAAGGCCACCACAATGCACCGGGGCGTCGCAGCGGAGCCTCGCCGGGGAACGGGGCGTGAGCGCGGGTCAGGCGCCGGCGAACGGCAGGGAGCCGGTGGCCAGCCACCATGCGGCGACGGCGCCGGCGATGGCGAGGACGCAGAAGAACCAGGAGCTGACCAGCGGACGGCGCGACCAGCGACGGGAGAAGTCCAGGCCGTAGCGGCCCGGGCCGGTGAACTGGAGGGCCAGGGCGCCGGCGGTGAGCAGCAGCTGGAGCTGCACCGGGCCCGACCCTTCACCGGCGACGTTCCAGCCGACGCCGCCGGAGGCTACCTCGTGCATGGCCAGGAACGCCGACAGGGTGAGCGCCAGGGCCGCGCCGAGCGGCGTCGCCAAGCCGAGGACCAGCAGGCCGCCCGCGATGACCTCGACGGTCGGCACGGCGGTGGCGAACGTGGAGGCGTAGGCGTAGTCCGCGAGCTGCCCCTGCAGCTGGCCGATGCCGCCGGAACCGCCGAAGCCGAAAAACGTCGACAGGCCGTGGAGCAGCAGCATGCCGCCGAGGCCCAGGCGCAGCAGCAGGAGGCCGAAGTCCAGCGTGCCACGGCGCGGGTCCGGGCCGTCGTCCTCCTCGTCGGCCGGGTAGCCGTCGCCGTAGGCGTCGGCGGGGGCGCCGATGACCGTCGTCTCGGTGGACGGCTCGGCGCCGTAGCCGCCGGCGTGGATCTCCGTCGTGGCGGACTCGTCCCGGGTGGCCGCACTCGCGGCGGCACCTGCGCCCGCCGCCCCGGCGAACAGGGGCGGGGCGACGGTGGTCTCCGCGTCCGGGGACGACCCGTCCCC
>JAEWGK010000069.1 GCA_023388385.1 Actinomycetes bacterium
AGATCCTCCCAGACGAGAAGAAGGAGACGATCACCGCCTTCTGGAGGCGGGCCCGCCAGGAGTTTGCCGGCTGGGGCATCACGACCCGGCGGGTGATGACTGACAATGGTTCCGGCTACCGGTCACGCCTGTTCAACCAGGTTCTGGCCGCCCAGGGCATCCGGCACACCTACACCCGGCCGTATCGGCCGCAGACCAATGGCAAGGTCGAGAGGTTCAACCGGACGCTGATGGCCGAGTGGGCTTACGCCGACACCTACGACAGTGAGGCCGCCCGTGCCAGGCGGTATCCGGGGTGGTTGCACGACTACAATCACCACCGGCCCCATCACGCGTTGGGCGGCCAGACTCCCGCCGAGGTCGTTCACAACCTCACGGGACACTACAGCTAGGTCAGCCAACGGCACCGGATGCTCGGTTGCTCGCCAGTGGCCGTGCCGGGGGAAATGAGTGCTTGACCGACGCGAACCTGGGCCCGGTCTGCGTCACGGAGCGGGCGAACCGCCCAACGTCGCGTGTTCGGGATGGTTATGGGCACCTCCGCCTCCTTCGGTTGCAGCATCAGGGCGACACTGTCCTCGAACAGGAGGTAGCCGCACTGGGTGAAGAACTGTTCGGCCTCATTCGAGGTGGGAACGGCGATAAGGACGTCGTACTCCTGTTGCGTCGCGAGGGTGTCGATAGCGCTCAGGAGCGTTCTGGCCGCACCTTCCTGTCGGCGTTCGGGGTCGGTAGCTATGCCGTGGACAACAGCAATCCGCTGGCGAAAGGCGCCCGCGTAGTCTGGTCGACCATTCATGAATGCGTCGCGGGCGCTTTGTACGTCAGGGCCAACGAAAGCCGCGGCGACCAGGTCGTCGTTGTCCCATGCTCCGAGAATGGTCCCTTGGTTCCGGTGATCGAGGTCTCCACCCAGTGGTGGGAACTCTACGTCGCTGGGCTCGATGATCTGTCCGGTCAACAGTGTGATGGCCAGCTGATGGTCCGACTCCGTCGCAGTGGGGCCGACTCTCAGACGGGAGCGCGGGCGGAAGAGCGAAAAGAACGTGGACAGCATTATGTGCCCTTTCTGACTGCGGTCGCGGCGATTGGCGTCGTCGTGGCCGCTGGGTCCCGTCACCGGGGTTGGTGGCGGCGTCCCCGGTGGGCGCAGGCACTGCTATGCCTGCGTCCACCTCATGGTCATAAGCAAATCCACGCTACCGAGATGGATGCCCGGGAGGCCTGACGATGAGTATCCGGGCGATGCTGTGGGTTCTCGACGAACTGAAGGATCTGCCGGCCGGTCCGACCCTCGTGATGGTGGCCCTGGCGGACTATGCGGACGAGGACGGCACCTGCTGGCCGTCGCAGGAGCGGATCGCGTCCCGTGCACGGGCTAGCGAGCGATCTGTGCGCCGTCACCTTACGTGGCTCCAGGAGCAAGGGCTGGTGTCTGTGGAGCACCGCTGGGCGCAGCGTGGCGCCGGCCGGTCGTCACGGGTGTCATCGGTGTATCGACTGCCCGTCGGCAAGGTGTGGACGCCGGCTCAAGGGGAGCCGCAGGCAGATTCGCATCCGCCGGTTTCGGCTGGTCAGCCCATACCGGACAATTTGGCCGGTATGAAACAGGGCGATGATGTTTCCGCTGGTCAGCCTATACCGGACAATTTGGCCGGTACGGGTTCATACCGGACAAATCGTGCATTCATACCGGACACTGGTGACCGGTATATAGAAGAACCCCCAATAGAACCCCCATCCTTCCCCTCCATCCCCAGTGACGCGGATCGGGTCGAGGCGGGCATCCAAATCTTCGACACTATAACGACGATCTTTCTTGGGTAGAACGCTCGTAGGTGTGTCTACTAAGAAGGTTGCGCTGCTGGGGTACTCGGAGTTGAACAGCTCACTTAGATACGGGCTAGGATCCTTCCTCAACTTCAATGTAGAAGTCATCACATTGCTGCCGCATTGACCGCGAGAACTGCAGCGCTGAGCGCTGTCATGCCAAGACAGTTAACCCAGAATTCCTGCTTGAGGAACCTTGCCTTCATGTGGGCGATGATGGCGAAGATGAAGTATCCAAGTACGCCTACCGACACCGTTGTTGTGACCGAAGCGTTATCGATGGCAGCTCCGGCAGTTAGGCCTGCCGCTGCGAGTGTCTTGATTCCGATTAGTGCCCACCACCAGTCCCTAGGAAAGTTGACGCCACTTAGGCATCGGCTGATGAACTTCGGAGGCTTAATTGATATGAGTGCATCGCCGGCAAGGACCGCGGCCAATAGGTAGCTTCCACCTACTGCAAGTGAACTCATTTGGGCACCTTTCTAAGGGAAATGCTTAACGATATCCGTTTCCCCGAGGGGGATAAAGTTCCCCTATAGAGAACGCGATTGCAAGCTTACATTCGGAAAGGCAAACATGCTACCCCTGGTTATCGGGCCCTACCCCCGGATCTTGGACACGGGGTGTGATTACGCAGCCGTCGGCAGCGTAGCGGTGTTGCCGGTCTCGTAGAGGACCGGCGGGACGTAGCGGCACCACGAATGGCGTCGCTTGGTGTTGTAGCGGACGAGCCACCTGAAGACCTGCCGGCGGCAGATCAGTTCGTTGCTCCAGCAGGCGGCGTCTTGGAGAACCTCGCGCTTCATGGTGGCGTTGAACGACTCGGCCAACGCGTTGTCCGCGCTGGACCCGACGGCGCCCATGGACTGGGTGACGCCGAGCTTGCGACAGGGCTTGGCGTAGTCCTTCGAGCAGTAGACCGACCCGTGGTCGCTGTGAAATACGCTGCCCTTGAGGGTGCCCCGGGTTGCGGCGGCGGCCTTCAACGCGTCCTCGACGAGCTCGGTACGCATGTGGTCAGCGATGGCCCACCCGACAAGCCGACGGCTGTAGCAGTCGATCACGGTCGCCAGGTAGAGGGTTCGTGCCGTCGGCGATCGGCAGAAAGGTGATGTCGCCGACGTAGCGCAGCCCTGGCGCCGGGGCGGTGAAGTCGCGCTTGAGCAGGTCGGGGTACTTCTGGCTAGACGGTTCGAGGATCGTGGTCCGCACCCGCCGCTTCTTCACATAGCCCCGGATTCCTTGCAGCCGCATCACCCTGGCGACGCGCTTGTGGTTTACCCGCTCACCGGCAGGCGCGCTGTCGTTGAGCTCGGCGGTGATCCGTGGCGCACCCTGGGTGTTGTCCTCGGCATGGACGGCCCTGATCCGCTCTGCCAGCGCCGCGTCGTCAGCTGCCCTGGCTTCTCGGGCCGGGGCAGCCTTGAGCCAGGCGTAGTAGGACGAGCGCTCGATCTCGACGAGCTCACACAGTCGCTTCACCTCGAAGGTGGCGGAGTTGTCGGCGACGAACTGGAAGCGACTCACCAGCCCGTCTCCCCAGCGAAATACTTGGCCGCCCGCTGGAGGATCTCCCGCTCGGTGGTCAGCTTCGTCGTCTCGACCTCGAGCTCGTTGACCCGGGCCTCGAGCCGGGCGATCTTCTGCTCAGGCGTCTCACCGGCGGGACCCGTAGGGCTTGTCGGCGACGGCTTGGACTGCAGTGGGCTGGAGGTCAATGTCCCGTCAGCGGCGGTCTTCTTGCCGGTCCCGTAGACCTCGAGCCAGTGCCGCAGCGTGCCGCGCACGATGCCGAGATCCTCGGCGATGCCGCGGACCGTGGCGCCCGGGGTGGACTCGTACAAGTCGACGGCCTGACGACGGAACTCCTCGGAGTAGTTCTTCCTGGCCATGATTCCTGGATCATCTCGCTTCCCCAGCAGGTGCTGGATTCAGCGTGTCCAAGAACCGGGGTCAAGCCCCGATCGGAGGTGGCCCGCCCTAACGGACCCGGGCTCGCTCGGCGATGCCGGCGAGCTTGCTGAAGTCGATGTCGCCGCTGCCGCGGGTGATGGCACGGTTCAGCTGGTTGACCACGACGGGGCAGTTGCGGCAGCGCCGCGTCTTCTTGCAGCAGCGCTGCCGGGGCGGCGTCAGCGCCATCTTGAGCAGCTGGGCGTCGGACATGGTGCCGCGCGGTTCACGGCCGGGGAGGGTTCCCCAGCGCGCCTCGCGGCGTGCGTACTTATCCGTTCCATAACCCATGCCACGTAGGGTAGTGAACCCTTGGCGGGTTTGGGAAGGGAAGGGACCTCGTGGTTGCTCCGGGCACCCCCGTGCGGATGCCGAACGAACCGCGGCGCCCGTCGAAGCCTTGCCCCGCCGCTGCGGTTCCCCGCCCCGACGCTACGGCGTCAGGCGCCGCAGGACCTCGTCGTGAAGCAGGCCGTTGGTGGCGACGGCGTCGCCGCCGTGGGGGCCGTCCGCACCCGCCAGCGACGTGAAGCGCCCGCCGGCCTCGGCGACGAGCACGGCGAGCGGCGCGAGATCCCACAAGGACACCTCGGGCTCGGCGGCGACGTCGACGGCGCCCTCGGCGACGAGGCAGTAGGAGAAGAAGTCGCCGTAGCCGCGCAGGCGCCACGCGTCATCCGTCAGCGCGATGAGCCGGTCCCGCAGTCCCCGGTCACGCCAGCCGGTGAGCGAGGAGATGGCGACGGAGCAGTCCGCCACGTCCGAAACCCCGGAGACTCGCAGGCGCCGCGGCTCCGCGCCATCGAAGGAGCCGGCCACGCCGACCGTGCCCGTCACGGCCCACGCGCCGGCGCCGGCCGCGGCCCACCACCGCCGGCCGAGCGCCGGGGCGGAGATGACGCCGACGACGGGCTCGCCGTCGACGAGCAGCGCGATGAGCGTCGCCCACACCGGCACGCCGCGGACGAAGTTCTTGGT
>JAEWGK010000157.1 GCA_023388385.1 Actinomycetes bacterium
TGGTATGCATGCAGCTCGAAGTTAATGTATGATGCAATGATTGACCGGTATATTTTTTCGATTAATTCTGGTGTTCCATTTTTCCGTCGGGCTTGCTTGCGAACTTGTGAGATTACTTGCTCGACTCGGCTTGGATCGCGTACTGAATGCTCGTCCGTCTTGAGCTTTCCGGCGCGGTGAACGAGCTTTTCCCTTTCGCAGAGTAGCGTGACAATCTGGCGGTCGATGTCGTTTATCGACTCTCGGATGGAGTTGAGTGATTCCATAGCGGTCGTGTAGGCCTCTTTCGGGTAACTTTCGAATGGCTTTGCGCTGTCGCGCCTTGGGTGCTTCAGTTGGGCAAGGGTGATATGCGTCTCGCGAGAATTGGTTCGTTAGCTGTTCGGCGGGCTGGCCGTTGCTGTGCAGCTGGCGCGAGCCTTCGTGGATTGATTCTTGCAAAAGGTTCTGGCGGCGGTTCTGTAACAGGTCCGGTTCTCGCTGGCGGGGTTACCTCAGTTTAGTCGATGTTTGATTCCTCAATTATGCTTCCTTCATGTATTCGGCGGCTTCAGCCTCTCGCCAGTCGTTTGCGAACTCGTCCGACACGCCCGGTGGGGGCTGTCGCCGTCGTCGTGGTTTCGTGTTATGTGTGTAACATCCAACCGCCGACGCCGCAAAGGAGCGCACGTGGCCACCTCCACCTCCCAGGATCCGGATCTCACCGACCGCTACGGGATCGAAAGGGTCCGCGAGGACGACCCGACCTTCCTGGACAAGCTCCGCGCCAAATGGGGCTGGTTCGACCATCTCATGCGCATGCAGGAACGTTACGGGCAGGAGGGCGGCAACCACTTCGCCGCCGGCGTCACGTACTTCTCGGTCCTGTCGATGTTCCCCATCCTCATGGTGGCCTTCGCGTCCGTCGCCCTGGTGCTGCGCGGCAACGAGGACCTGCTGACGACGCTCGAGAACTCCATCGCCGAAAACCTCTCCGGTCAGATGGGCGAGACCATCAACCGGGTCATCCAGGGCGCCATCGACCAGGCCGGCGGAGTCTTCACCATCGGCTTCGTGACCGCCCTGTGGTCGGGCCTGGCGTGGATGGGCAACCTCCGCGCCGCGCTCACCGCCCTGTGGAAGCGGCCCATCACCGCCGACAACTTCGTCCTGGGCAAGCTGCGCGACCTCGTCCGCCTCTTCGGCCTGCTGGTCATGCTGGTCGTCACCTTCGCCGTCACCGCCATCGGCTCCTCCGGCCTGACCGAGCGCGTCATCGAGTTCGTCGGCCTCGACGGCGTGCCGGGCATTGGCGTCGTCACCGGCCTCGTCGCGATCGCCATCGGTCTGCTGGCCAACTGGCTGCTGTTCCTCTGGATGCTCTACTCCCTGCCGCGCGGCGGCGTGCCCGTGAAGTCCGTCATGAAGGGCGCCATCATCGGAGCCATCGGCATGGAGGTCGTCAAGCAGCTGGGCAGCGTGTTCTTCTCCAACGCCCTGTCGAACCCGGCCGGCGCCGTCTTCGGCCCCATCATCGGCCTGATGGTCGTCTTCTACCTCATCTGGCGCATCACCATGTACGCCTCCGCCTGGTCCGCGACCACCGACGAGGCCCTCGAGCAGGAGCGCCCGCAGGCCCCGGCGCCCGCCATCATCAACGTCCGCGGCGAGGCCTCCCGCCAGGGCCGGCTGGCCCGCATGCGCCGCCGCTGACGCGGGCGGCGTCGTCACGCGCTCCTGCGGCGCCTGACGACGGCGGCGAGGACCCCCGCAACGACGAGCACCGCGGCGGCGGCGAGGGCGATCACGCCGCCCCGACCGCCGGTGTCCCCCTGCGCGGCCTCGCCGGACCCCTCGCCGGCGGCGTCGGCCGCGGCGTCGAGCTCGCCGACGGACGCTCCGGCGGGCGCGGCGAACCCCGCGTCGAGCAGCCGCCACGACTCCTCCCACGGCCGCAGCGTCGCCGCGGGCGTGTCCAGGACGACGGTGACCAGCGTGCGGCCGTCCTGCTCCGCGACGCCCGCGAACGTGTGGCGCGCGTCGTCGGTGTAGCCCGTCTTCCCGCCGAGCGCCCCGGGGTAGCCGTGGATGAGCAGGCCGTTGTCGTTGGAGGTGGCGAAGCGCTCACCCTCCGTCGCCGTCGGCAGCTCCGCCAGCCGGGTCGAGGCCAGGCGGCGGAAATCCGGGTCGCCGAACGCCGCCCGGTAGAACAGCGCCATGTCGTAGGCGCTCGTGGACTGGCCGGCGGCGTCCAGGCCGTCGTAGTTCACGATCCGCGTATCCGTGGCGCCGAGCTCCGCGGCCAGGGAATTGACCTTCTCCAGGGTCACGTCGGGGCCGCCGAGCTCGCGGGCCAGCGCGTTGGCGCAGTCGTTGCCGGAGTTCATCAGCAGGCCGAGCAGCAGCTCCTCGACCGTGAACGTCGCGCCGGCCTGGATGCCGACGCGGGAGCCCTCGATGGACTCGTCCTCCGCGGTCGTCTCCACCTTCTTGTCCAGGGGCAGATCGCGGAAGGCGACGAGCGCCAACAGCACCTTCGCGATGGACGCCGGACGGTAGCGCCCGTGCGGGTCCTT
>JAEWGK010000158.1 GCA_023388385.1 Actinomycetes bacterium
ATCTCCGGGAATGGTGCCGCGTCTGCGGCGTCGACCCGTCCACGGCGGGGTACGGCGCCGCCGGCGCCACCCCCGTCGGGCTCGACTGGCTGGTCCGCGCCGTCGGCGGTCACCTGGAGCTGCGGCCCGGCGCGGAGCATGTCGCCCTCGCAACGGGACTGCCCGGGCTCTTCGACGACGCGGATCTGGTCATCACCGGCGAGGGCTCCGTCGACGCGCAGTCGGGCGTCGGCAAGGTGGTCGGCCATGTCCTGGACCTGGCGGAGGCCTGCCACGGAGGCGACGGCGTCCCCGTCGCCCTGGCCGCGGGGAAGCTGGACGGGGAGGCGGACGTCGTCACGCGATCGGCCGACGCGACGGCCCTCGACGCGCCGATGGAGCGCACGCGGGAGGCCCTGCGCGCCGTGGGCGCGGAACTCGTGCGCAGGGCTGCGGCACGCCGGGCCGCTGCAGGCGAGCGGGCATAGGATGGGACCATGCTGGATTTCGCGGAGCCCCTCATCACCTTGGCGGATGGCACCGTCAAGCAGTTGAACCCCTTCTCCGGTACGGAGGTGTGGACCGTCCCCGGACGCGGCAATCGGCCGCTGGGCATCCACCGCCCGGCCCCCCAGGTCCTCACCCCCGAGGACTTCGACCGCAGGGACGCGTTCGGCTCCGCCAACCCGCTGATGACGCCGCCGGAGAAGTCCCGCGTCGTCCACGAGTCCGGCGCCCCCGCCCCCACCGGCGGCATGGGCGTCGACGGCCTCCGCGTCCGCGACATGGGCCACGGCTACCGTGAAATCTCCGGCGTGCTGCCCGCGCAGGTCCACGACACCGTCGCCGAGTTCCGGCGCGTGCCCAACCTGTTCGAGATCGTCACCTACGACTACTGGACCGAGAACTACGGCTTCACCCCCGACCACGACGTCGTGGAGCGCATGCGCCGCTACCTGGCCGACGACGCCGGGCGCGAGCATGTCCTGAACATCGTGCGCACCCGCCTCACGGCCGCCGGCCACCACCCGCACGAGATCGAGGAGATGGACGACGACGACCTCCTCGCCCGCGCACCCGGTTACTTCGCCGGCGGCCACGACGTCATCGTCGCCCGCCGCCACTTCCGCGATGGCGCGACGCACGACGACCAGCTGGCGTCGTCCGGGACGCTGTCCGTGCAGGAGCACCGTGCGTTCATCCAGTTCACGGTCAACTCCATCGCCGACCTGTACCGCCGCAACCGCTACGTCCGCTACGTCGCCGCGTTCCAGAACTGGCTGAAGCCCGCCGGCGCGTCCTTCGACCATCTGCACAAGCAGCTCGTCGCCATCGACGCCCACGGCGAGCAGCTCACCCACGAGATCGCCCGCCTCGTCAAGGACTCCAGCGGCTGGCACGAGATCCGGGGGCTCACCGCCGAGCAGCTCGGTGACACGGTGGCGCATTTCCGGCTCTTTCCCAACCTCTTCGAGATCCTCACCTACGACTACTGGCACCTCGCCCACGGATTCGAGCCCACCCCGGAATCGCAGGCCCACCGGACGGCATACCTCTCGACGCCCGGAGGGCGCGCCCACCTCATGGCCCTGGCTCGCGTTCGGATGCGCGCTCGGGAGACCCCCGGCGCCGACGCCGAGCCGCTCGACGAGCGCGACCTCGAGCGCGAGTCGGTGGGGCTCTTCGCCGGCAACCACCAGGTCGTCGTCGCCCGGCGACACTTCGTCGACGGCGCGCTCGACGACTGGCAGAACGCCGGCGCGGGCACCCTCACCCCTGAGGAGCACTGGCACTACACGCGATTCACCATCCAGGCCGTGCACGACCTCTATCGCGGCAACCCTCACGCCCGCTACGTGTCGGCATTCCAGAACTGGCTGCGTCCGGCCGGCGCGTCCTTCGACCACCTGCACAAGCAGCTCGTCGCCATCGACGCCCACGGCGAGCAGCTCGCCCACGAAATCGCCCGCCTGCGCAAGAACCCCAACATGTACAACGAGTGGGCCGTCGACTACGCGGCGCGGCGGAACCTCATCATCGCGGAGAACGACCATGCCGTCGCCTTCGCCGGCTTCGGCCACCGCTACCCGACGCTCGAGGTCTACTCGAAGTCCGCGGTCTGCGAGCCGTGGCTGCAGTCCGAGGCCGAGGTCGCCGCGATGTCCGACCTCGTCCACGCCTGCCACGCCGCGGCCGGCGCCGACGTGCCGTGCAACGAGGAATGGCACCACCGGCCCATCGACCTCGACGAGCGCATGCCGTGGCGCATCATGATCAAGTGGCGCGTCTCCAACCTCGCGGGCTTCGAGGGCGGCACGAAAATCTACCTCAACACCCTGTCCCCATGGGACCTGCGCGACCGCGTCGTCCCGCAGCTCTACCGCCTGCGCGCCGCCGGGGCCGTCGACCGCGGCCTGCGCATCGCCACGGAGTGCTCCTGCCGCCCGAACTCGCTGCGGTACAACCCGCTGGTCGACGACGTGCAGCGGATCTAGGCGTTCGCACCGGTGCGGCCGCGTGCCGCAAGGCTCCGCCGGCGCCGCCGGAGCCGGGGAGCCGACCCTCCCGCCGGAGGTCGCGGAGCGCTACGCCACCGGGGCGCCGATGCCCGGATCGATCCGGACCGGTCCGTCCTTCCCGGGACGGACGTCGAAGTCGAAGATGTCCGTCGGGATGTACACGGTCGCGCACGAGT
>JAEWGK010000267.1 GCA_023388385.1 Actinomycetes bacterium
GCCGGCACCCACGCGGCCGCGCCCGGCGTGAGTTCCAGCGCCGCGGCGTCGTCGCGGGCCCCGTCGGCCGCACCGCCCGCGACCGCCGAGCCGGCGACGCAGAGCAGGATGCGCGGGCGGCCATCGCCCGACGGCGACCACTCCTGCCCCGCGGCGAGGTCGGCGGACTCCAGGCTGAACTCGCCGACGGGGACGTCCCAGCGGCGCACGCGCGGGTCCGCCCCGTCGGTCCGCGGGCGCACCACGGGGTCGTCGAGCGGCGCGAACTCCAGGACCCGCAGCAGTTCGACGACGTCGACGTGCTTGGACGTCAGACCGCCGCGCAGGACGTTGTCGGAGTTCGCCATGATCTCCACGCCCATGCCGGACAGGTACGCGTGCAACTGGCGGGCGCCGAGGTAGACGGCCTCGCCCGGCTGCAGGGTGATGCGGTTCAGCAGCATCGACGCGAGCACGCCCGGGTCACCCGGATACCGCAGCGCGATGTCCGCGGTCGTCGCGGCGACCTGCCCGATCCAGCCGCCGCCGTCGTAGGCGGCGCAGGCCCGGGCGACGGCGTCGACCAGGTCGCCGAGGACGCCGGACGGCAGCGTCAGCAGCGTGGTGAAGAGGCTGCGCAGCCCCTCCTCCGGCGTGCCGGCGTCGAGCAGCACGAGATAGCGCCCGAGCTCGGGGACGTCCAGCTCGGCGAACAGCTCGCGGGTGCGGTCCAGCGGGCGGAAACCGGCGAGCGCGTGAAACTCCGTGAGCGCGACGAGCAGCTCCGGCTTGTGGTTCGGGTCGCGGTAGTTGCGGTCGGGGGCGGTAACCGCAACGCCGGCCTCGTCCTCGGCCGCGTAGCCGCGCTCCGCCTGCTCGCGCGTGGGATGGGCCTGCAGCGACAGCGGGGCGTCGGCGGCGAGCAGCTTCAGCAGGAACGGCAGCTGCCCGTCGGCCTCACCGACCTGCCCGGCCGGGTCATCGGCGATGACGTCCGGCAGCGGCCTGCCGCCGACCGTCGACGGCCCGAGCGGGTGGGCGCCGAACCAGATCTCCGCCTGGGGGCGCGGCGACGGGGACTCCTCGCCGCGCAGCTCCGCCAGCAGGGTGCGCGAACCCCACGGGTACGACTGGACGACGCCCTCCAAAGGCTGCATGCCCGAATCAATCCTCCTCGACGACGTAGGCCGCCGCGGCGGCCATCCGCACCGCGGTGACGCACACGTCGACCAGCGGGTGCCGGAGCTCGACCTCCAGCGCCGGTGCTTCGACGCGCACCCACGGCAGGTGGCCGAGACGCGCGGCGGCCGTGTCATGGTCGGCCGGGGAGGTCACGATAATCGCCCCCAACGGTAGCACCAGCGGATCGGCGACCGGACCATCGAAGTCGGGATCGTGGAAGATGTCGCGCTCGACCGGGGTCAGCGCCCGCAGGGCCCGGCCGAAATCAGGCAGGGCCGTGCCGTGGGCGGGCACGCCGGCGTCGAGCATCCAGGCGGCGGAGAGCTCCGCGACGGTGCGCCACCGCTCTCCCAGGCCGCCGAAGACCATCGACCGCCCGCGCATCCAGTGGCCCAGCTCGCGGGCGGGGTTGACCAGCTGGTCGCGGTCGGGGGCGAAGACCATCGCCTCGGCGTCGACGGCATCGGCGACGTCGGACAGCACCGCGGCGGGGCCGAGGCCGGTGACGCCCGCGCCGGTCAGGGCGGCGAAGGCGGCGCCAAGGTAGCCGCAGAAGGAGCCGCGATCGGCCATCGCGGGCCGCGGTGCGACGACGGTCGACGGGTCGCAGGCCGCACGCACCGGCCCCTCGCCGGGATCGATGAGGACGGTGGCGCAGCCGCGGCGGGCGGCCTCCCCCAGCGCGGCGGCGCACGCGGCGTCCCCGGGATCGTCGGTGAGCACGACCACGAGGTCGAGGGCGCCCGCGAACGGCGGAAGCGCGCCGCAGACGACGACGGGGGCGCGGGCGTCGTCGGCAAGCGCGACGACGGCCTCCGCGGCCAGCCGGGCGCGGGCCTCGCCCGTCACCAGCACGACGGATCGCGGCGCGGGCAGGTCGGCGAACAGGCCCTCGCGAGCGGCCTCCGCGACGGCGCGCAGGTGCGGGCCCTCCGCGGCGGCGGCGAGGAGCAGGGTCCGGGTGTCCATGGACCCGATCATGCCGCAAACGGCGGACCGGGCGCAGCCGTCCGCGCGTGCGCCCGGCCCCGTGCCCGGTGCGCGCCCGTCAGGCGCGGATGATGCCCAGGATCTCGTCCACCAGCGCGTCGACCTCGGCGCGCGTCGGGGCCTCGACGTTGAGGCGCAGCAGCGGCTCGGTGTTGGAGGCGCGGACGTTGAACCACGCCGGGGTGCCGGCCAGGCGGACGGTGAGGCCGTCGAGGCGATCGACCGACTCCGCGCGATCGGCGAAGGCCTCCGCGACGGCCTCGCGGCGCTCGTCCTGCGCGGCGGCGTCGGCCAGGCGGGAGTTGATCTCGCCGGACTGCTCGTAGACGTCATAGGCGGCCATGACCTCCGACAGCGGGCCATCCTGCTCCGCCAGGGCCGCCAGCACGTGGAGGGCGGCGAGCATGCCGGAATCGGCGTTCCAGAACTCGCGGAAGTAGTAGTGCGCGGAATGCTCGCCGCCGAAGACGGCGCCCGTCTCCGCCATCGTCTGCTTGATGAACGAGTGCCCGACACGGGTGCGCACCGCCGTGCCGCCGCGGGCGGCGATGAGCTCCGGCACCGCGGCGGAGGTGATGAGGTTGTGGATGATGGTCGCGCCCGGCTCCCGCTCCAGGTAGCGCTCCGCGACGAGGCCACAGATGGCGGACGGGCTGACCGCCTCGCCGCGCTCGTCGACGACGAAGCATCGATCGGCGTCGCCGTCGAAGGCGATGCCGATGTCGGCGCCCTGCTCCACGGTGAAACGGCGGAGATCCTCGAGGTTCGCCGGCTCCAGCGGATTGGCCTCGTGGTTGGGGAAGGTGCCGTCGAGCTCGAAGTACAGCGGCCGCAGATCGACGACGTCGCCGAGGACGGCCGGGGCCGTGAGCCCCGCCATGCCGTTGCCGGCGTCGACGGCGACCGTGAGGCGCCGACCTCCCGCGATGTCGACGAGGCCGCGCAGGAACCCGGCGTATCCCGCCAGCATGTCGCGCTCGTCGATGGCGCCGCGGTCGCCGTCCCACGCGGGCACGCCGTCGACGAGCATGTCGACGATCTCCGCCAGGCCCGACTCCTGGCCCACGGGGCGGGCGCCGCCGCGGCACATCTTGATGCCGTTGTATGCCGCCGGGTTATGGCTGGCGGTGAACATCGCGCCCGGGCGGTTCAGCTCGCCGGAGGCGTAGTACAGCTCGTCGGTGGAGCACAGGCCGATGAGGGTGACGTTTAGGCCCTGGCCCGCCGCCCCCTCGGCGAAAGCGCGGGAGAGCTCCGGGGAGGAGTCGCGCATGTCGTGGCCGACCACTGCGGCGGAGGCCCCCTCATCGCGCATCAGCCGGCCGAAGGCCGCGCCGATCTCGCCGCACAGGGCGGCGTCGACGCCGTCGCCGACGATCCCGCGCACGTCGTAGGCCTTGATAACCTTCTCCAGGTCCGAACGCTGGCGCTTCGTCACTGTTCCGTTCTCCTCGGTGGTCCGGTGCGGCGGGCGATCCGCCGTCGGAACAGTCTACCGGCCGGGCTCGTCCTCCCCCGGATCCGGGACGACGTGAAGGTGAGCGCGCCGGGTGGCACCACGAGCGGCGCCCCGGCCGGTGCCGCGGGCCCCGGGCCTGGTCGCCCCCGCGCTCGCGCCGCGGGACGGGTGGCGGCGCGGCGCCTGCTCGCGCCAGCCGTGGTCCGGGTCATCGCGCAGCACGAGGCCGGTGGCGTGCCGGCCCGCCTCGCGGACGGCCTCGGCCAGCGCGGTGAGGTCGTCGTCGGACGGGGCGTCCTGCGATGGCAGGTCGTAGCGCACGAGCTGCCAGCCCAGCGGGGCGGTGATGGAACGGGCATGGCGCTCGCACAGGTCCCAGCTGTGGGGGTCCCGCTGGGCGGCGAGCGGGCCGACGACGGCGGTCGACTCCGAGTGGGCGTAGGTCAGCGTGGCGACGGCGGGACGGCCGCAGCCGGGCCTGGAACAGCGGCGGAATTCGGTCACGAGGAAAAAGTCTAGACCCTTGGTTGAGACTTTCGCAGCCCTCTCCCCCGGGCCCGCCTCCCCGGCCGGGGCCCCGGCGCGCCTAGAATCGGCCCCCATGAACGCATCCCGCCGGGCCGCCCGCCGGGGCCGCGGCATGCGCGGCCCGCTCCTCCCCCCGGAGGCGCCGCGCTGGCGCAGCCGCTCCGAATCGTTCGATCAGGCGGTGCTCGACGCCTACGCGCCGATCGAGGAGCGCTTCCGCTCCCGTCTGGCGAACCTCGACATCGCCGTCGACACCGTGCCGCGGATGCGCCTGTCCCCCGGGGCGCTGCTGCCCGACGAGATCGCGTCCGACGGCCCCGTGCCGCTCGCCCGGCTCATCCCCGCCGGCGTCGACGCGGCCGGCCGGCCGACGCGCCCCCGCATCGTCGTCTTCCGCCGCCCCGTGGAACGCCGCGCCGTGGGCCGCGAGGAGCTGGACGACGTGCTCTCGCGCATCCTCGCGCAGCTCGTCGCCGTGCACCTCAACGTCACGCCGGACACCGTCGACCCGCGGTGGGGCGACGAGGACTAGGGCGGTCGGCGTCGTCACGCGCATGACGACGCACACCGCGCCCCCTCGGCACCGCCGCCCGGGATCGGCGACGCGCCCCGGCGATGCCGGGGCGCGGTCCTCGGTGCAGTCGTCAGCCCATCCGCTTCTTCAGGCGGCGGCGCTCGCGCTCGGAGAGGCCGCCCCAGATGCCGAAGCGCTCGTCATGGCGCAGGGCGAACTCCAGGCACTCGTCACGCACGCCACACGCGCGGCAGATGCGCTTGGCCTCGCGGGTCGAGCCGCCCTTCTCCGGGAAGAAGGCCTCCGGATCGGTCTGGGCGCAGAGGGCCTGCTCCTGCCAGTCCTGATCCACGGCCTCGAAGAGGCCCGAGAGGTCGTCGGCCCACTCGGCCAGGGGACGGATGCGCTCCGCCCCGTTCATCTGCGGCTCCCCCACGCTCATCTCCCGTTCGGCGTCGAAGCGCTCAGGCACGCCGGACTCGTCCACGCCGGCCTCCTCCCGCATCGCTTCCGTGCTCGTCCCATCATCGGCCGGGGACGATCCCCGGGATGACATGCCTGTGATTACACACGCGAAACCTGGGTCCGTCAAGCCACGGCGGGATATTCCCGGGAGCCTCGGCGTCGGCGCAGATCAGCGGCACCCCCGAGCCAGGGATCAAGTTGAGCTTGAGGGTTTCCGCGGGTCACGGGCGTCGAGGCCCGCCGTCCAGGCCCGTCAGACGTCCGTCGAGAAGCGGATGCCCCCGTCCGGGACGACCACGCCGGGCCACACGCGGGCCCCGTCGATGAACTCGCACCGGGCGCCGATGTCCGCGCCCTCGCCGATGACGGCGTCGCGGATGACCGCGCGCGGGCCGATGGTCGCGCCCGCGGCGATGATGGAGCGCTCGATGACCGCGCCGGCGCCGATCTTCGCGCCATCGAACACGGCCGTCTGGTCCAGGCGCGCGCCGGCGCCGATCTCCGCGCCGCGGCCGACGACCGTGCCGCCGTACAGCAGCGCGCCGCCGCCGATGGCCGCGGACTCGTCGACCAGCGCCTCGCCGTGGCGGCCCTCCAGCACCGGCGACGGGGCGATGCCGCGCACCAGATCGGAGGAGCCGCGGACGAAGTCCGCCGGGGTGCCCATGTCGCGCCAGTAGGCGTAGTCGACGTGCGCGTACACGCGGGCGCCGCGGTCGAGCAGACCCGGGAAGACCTCGCGCTCGACGCTGATGGCGCGGCCGGCCGGGATCTCCTCGATGACGGAGCGGCGGAACACGTAGCAGCCGGCGTTGATTTGATCGGTCGGCGGATCCTGCGTCTTCTCCAGGAACTCCAGGACCCGGCCGTCGGCGTCCGTCGGCACGCAGCCGAAGGCGCGCGGGTCCGGCACGCGCACCAGGTGCATGGTGACGTCGGCGGCCTTCTCCCGGTGCGTGTCCAGGATCGCGCGCAGGTCGGTGCCACCCAGGACGTCGCCGTTGAAGACCATGACGTCGTCGGCCTCGATGCGGTCCAGGACGTTGCGGATGCCACCGCCGGTGCCGAGCGGCTCGGTCTCGACGACGTAGTCGATGTCGACGCCCAGCCCGGAGCCGTCGCCGAAGTGCTCCTCGAAGACCTCGGCCCGGTAGGACGTGCCCAGGACGATGCAGCGCAGGCCGGCCTCCCGGATGCGCACGATCAGGTGCTCCAGGAACGGCACGCCGGCAGTCGGGAGCATCGGCTTCGGCGTCCCCACGGTCAGGGGGCGCAGCCGGGTGCCCTTGCCGCCGACGAGGATGACGGCGTCGGCGCCTGCCGGGGTGTTCTCGGTGGACATGCTCCTCCTCGGGTCGGTGCTACGCGTCATTCCTACCGCGCGCCGACGTCAGGATGAGGGAGGCGCGCAGGGAGAGTCCCGCCGACAGCGCCCATCTCAGGGGCGCCCGCCACCGGCCGGGCAGCCGATCCGACAGGAAGCGGCGCACGGAGTCGTGGTGGGCGCGCACGGTGCGCTCGCGGTACCGGTTGGCGGAGTGGCCCTGCGCGTGGCGGATCTCCGCCGACGGGCAGAAGACGTTGCGCCAGCCGGCCTTCCCCAGCCGGTCGCCGAGGTCGACGTCCTCCATGTACATGAAGTAGCGCGGGTCAAAGCCGCCGACGCCGTCGAACGCCGCGCGGCGCAGCAGCAGGCAGGAGCCGGACAGCCAGCCGGCGTCACGCTCCCGGGACATGTCGGCATCGTCGCGGTAGCGGGCGCTGAACGGGTTGCCCGGCCAGATGGTGCCCAGCAGCGCGTGACCGGTGCCCGTCACCAGGTCGGGTACGGCGCGCGCCGACGGGTACGCGGACCCGTCGGGCTCGCGGATGAGCGGGCCGACGGCGCCGGCGCGCGGGTTGCGGCGCATGCAGTCCAGCAGCGCGTCGATGGCGCCGGGCATGAACTCGACGTCGGGGTTGACGACCAGGACGAACTCCCCGTCGACCTCGCCCGCGTCCGCGCGGCGGGCCAGCTCGGCCGCCCCGACGTTGGCGGCGGCGCCGTAGCCGATGTTGCCGCCGGTCGGCAGCAGGGTGACGTTGGCGTGCGCGGCGGCCGCGGCCTCCGGGGCGCCGTCGACGGAGCCGTTGTCGGCCAGCACGAGCTCGACGCCATCGCGTGCGGCCCCGGGCAGCGACGCGACGAGGCGCTCCAGGTGCCCGCCGGGCGAGTAGGTGATGGTCACCGCGCCGAGGGGGCGGCGCGCGGACTCCGGGTCAGGGGTGCTCACGCGCCCCACCCTAGGTCAGCGCCGCGGCCACCCCGGCCCGCCACTCCGGCAACGGCGTCAGCCCGGCGTCCGCCCAGGAGGAGCAGTCGAGGACCGACCACGGAGGCCGCGGCGCCGGGCGGGGGAACGCCGACGAGGCGCAGGGGCGCACCCTCGCCGGATCGTGGCCGGCGGCGGCGACAATCTCCCGGGCCAGCCCGTACCACGTCGCCTCCCCCGCACCGGCGGCGTGCAGGACGCCCGGCACCGGGTCGGCGGCGAGCTCCAGCAGCCCGGCGGCCAGGTGCGGCGCGTACGTCGGGCTGCCGTGCTGGTCGTCGACGACGTCGACGTGGTCGCGCTCCCCCACCAGGCGCAGCATGGTGGACGCGAAGTCCCCGCCCGGCCATCGCGGCCCGGTGAACACCCAGGCCGTGCGCACGATCGTCGCCGCGGCTCCGGAGGCCAGGATCGCTTCCTCCCCCGCCAGTTTCGACGCGCCGTAGACGGTGTCGGGCTCCGCCGGGTCGTCCGGGCGCAGGGGCCGCCGCGGGGCCGACGAGCCGAAGACGTAGTCCGTGGAGACGTGGATGAGGTGGGCGCCCTCCGCCGCGCACCGGCGGGCGAGGTTCGCGGCGGCGTCGCGGTTGGCCGCCCAGGCCGGGGCGGGGTCCGACTCCGCCGCGTCGACGGCCGTGTGGGCGGCGGCGTTGACGACGACGCGGGCGCCGGACAGCGCCGGGTGCGCGTCGACGGCAGCCGCGTCCGCCAGGTCCAGATCCCCGCGGCCGAGGGCGGCGGCCCCGGGCGCGAGCGCCGTCAACGCCGTGCCCAGCTGCCCCCGCGCGCCGACGACGACGAGGCGATGATGCGGCATCGCAGGGTTCCTTTCACTAAGGTGTGCATGATCCCGGACGCAACGATAACGTCGGCACGCCGCCGGGTACGCCGAGAGGAGGCCAGCAAGTGGGAGACGAACCCCGCCGTCCGCGGCACGCGCGGGCCATCCAGGCGCCCCCGACGCGCCGCAGGAACCTGGAGCAGGCGGGCCCCGCTCCCCTGCGGGCGACCCTGATCGTGCTGTCGGCGATCGTCCTGATCGCCGGCGCGATGGTGTGGTTCACCGTCGGCCGCGCCGCCGGCGGGCTGAACTCCGGCGGCGACTTCTCCCTCGGCGGGGAGCGGGACGGCGCGACGGACATCCTCCTCGTCGGCTCCGACTCCCGCTCCGACGCGCAGGGCAACCCCCTGACGCAGGAGGAGATCGACATGCTGCGCGCCGGCGACGAGGCCGCGCTCAACACGGACACGATCATGGTCATCCGCGTGCCGGACGACGGCTCGTCGGCGACCGCCACCTCGATCCCGCGTGACACGTACGTGAAGACGCCGGAATTCGGCAAGCTCAAGATCAACGGCGTCTACGGCGCGGCGAAGACGGCGCGCGCCGATCAAATGGCCGCGGAGGGCGCCGATCCGGTGGCCGTCGAGAAGCAGTCGACGAAGGCCGGCCGCGATGCGCTCATCACGGCCGTCGCCGATCTCACCGGCGTCACCGTCGACCACTACGCGGAAGTCGGGCTGCTCGGCTTCGTCCTGCTCACCGACGCCGTCGGCGGCGTCCCGGTGTGCCTCAACGCGCCGGTCGACGACCCGTTCTCGGGCGCGAACTTCGCCGCCGGCGTGCAGACGCTCGACGGCGCCGACGCCCTGAGCTTCGTCCGCCAGCGCCACGGGCTGCCCCGCGGCGACCTGGACCGCATCACCCGCCAGCAGGCGTTCATGGCGGCCTTCGTCAACAAGCTGCTGTCCGCGGGCACACTGTCCAGCCCGTCGAAGCTCTCCGAGCTGGGCCAGGCCGTGCAGCGCTCGGTCGTCCTGGACGACAACTGGGACGTCATGGGCTTCGCGACGCAGATGCAGGGCCTCACCGGCGGCAACGTCACGTTCGGCACCATCCCGGTGACCTCCATCGACGGCGTCGGCGACCACGGCGAATCCGTGGTCACCGTCGACCTCGGCCAGGTCCACGCCTACTTCGACCGCATGGTCGGCGCGGGCGAGGAGGAGACCACGCCGTCGGAGACCTCCGACCCCGACGCCAAGTTCACCGCCTCCGACTACACCGTGAGCGTGTACAACGCCTCCATGACGGACGGCCTGGCGGCCCGCGTCAGCGAGCTGCTGGCCGGCGATGGCTTCGGCGTCGGCGAGGTCGGCAACGCGGAGACCGTCGGCGTCTCCATGAGCCAGGTCAACACCCCCGACACCCGCGACCCCGCGGCGAAGGCCCTGGCCGAGAAGCTCGGCGGCCTGCCCGTCGTCTACGACCCGGATCTGCCGGACGGGGCCATCTCCGTCACGCTGGCGGGCGACTACTCCGGCCCGGGCCTGGACGCCGGGGCGGAGGAGACCGCCGACCCGGCCGAGCCCGGCGGCTCGGACGGCGCCACCGGCGAGATCGTCGGCCAGGAGGGCTCCGGCGCCCCCGCCGAGGGCCCTGCCATCGACGCCGGCGGCAACGGCATCGTCTGCGTGAACTAGCGCGTGACGACGGCCACCGTGCCCTCCCCGGGGCCGTCGTCACGCGCGGGTGTCACCGTCCCGCGCGCCGCGCGATGAGCGCGGCCTGGCGCACGATGGGCGCGTCGATCATCTCGCCGTCGAGCTGGAAGGCCCCTTGGTGCTCCCCCGCGCGGGCGAGGATGGCGCGGGCGCGGGCCAGCTCCTCCTCCGCAGGAAAGTAGGCGCGGCGCACCGCGGGGACCATTGCCGGGTGGATGCACGCGGTGGCGGCGAAGCCTGCTCCCGCGGCGTCGAGCGCCTCGAGGTACTGCCCCTCCTCGTCGCGGAAGTCCGCGTGGACGGCGTCGATGGCCACCTTGCCCGCCGCCGCGGCGTGGACGAGCGTCAGCGTGCGGGCCAGCTGCTGCGGCTGCCGGTAGGACCGCGCGGGGTCCTCGGCGACCGTGCGGCGGGAGGACGTGCCCCCGAGCTCCGCGGCGAGATCCTCCGCGCCCCAGAACAGTCCGACGACGTCCGGGTGAGCTGCGATGTCGCCGGCGGCGAGCATCGCCTGCGGGGTCTCGATCATCGCGATGACGCGCAGTCCCGCGAGCTCCTCCGGGATGCGGTCCCGGACCTTCGGCAGCATGACGACGTCGTAGGGCGACTCGTGGGCCAGTCGCGCGTCATCGGCGAAGGTCGGGGCGTCGGGGCCCGAGACGCGCAGGATCGTGCGCGCGGGGTCGAGCGGGTGCGCCAGGACGTTGGCGCGCTTCGCGACCGGGTCCGCCGCGGCGGCCCCGTCCTCCACATCGACGATGACGCCGTCGGCGCGGCCGGCGGCCTTGCCGAACCTCTCCGGACGGTCGGCGGGGGCAAACAGCAGGGCGGGGCCGGGCGGCAGCCAAGGCGGGACGTTCATGGCACCAGGCTAGCCGCGGGCCGGGCACGCGGCCGGGCGGCCGGTGCGGGGCCTAGTCGCGGTACAGCAGCAGGGCGTCGCCCTGGCCGCCGCCACCGCAGAGGCTGACGCCGGCGCGGCCGGAGCCGCGGCGGGCGAGCTCCTTGGCGGCGGTGAAGGTCAGGCGGGCGCCGGAGCAGCCGATCGGGTGGCCGAGCGCGATGGCGCCGCCGTGGATGTTGCACTTCTCCAGCGGGTAGTCCAGCTCGCGCAGGGAGCGGACGGCGACGGCGCCGAAGGCCTCATTGATCTCGATGAAGTCGAGGTCGGAGGCCTCCCAGCCCGCGCGCTCCAGCGCGTACGACAGGGAGTCCGACGGCTGCGCGTGCAGGGAGTTGTCCGGGCCGGCGGTCTGGCCGGCGACGCCGACGACCGCGAGGTAATCGAGGCCCTTCTCCTCCGCCCAGGAGCGACGGGCCAGCACCAGGGCGCAGGCGCCGTCGGAGATCGGCGAGGAGTTGCCCGCGGTGATGGAGCCGTCCTTGACGAACGCCGGGCGGAGCTTGCCCAGCGACTCGACGGTGGACTCGGGGCGGACCCCCTGGTCCTCGGAGACGGTGGTGACGGCGCCCTTGCGGCCCGGCACGTCGATGGGGGCGATCTCCTCGGCGAAGATGCCGGACTCCTGCGCGGCGGCGGCGCGCTGGTGGGACAGCGCCGCGACCTCGTCCTGGTCCTCGCGGGAGATGCCCAGGTCCCCCAGCGGACGCTCGGTGAGCTCGCCCATGGAGCAGGCGTCGAAGCTGTCGACGAGGCCGTCGCGCTCCAGCGAGTCCTCCAGCTTCAGGGCGCCGTACGCCTTGCCCTGGCGGACGCCGCGGGCCACGTGGGCGGCGTTGGTCATGGACTCCTGGCCGCCGGCGACAACGACGTCGGCGTCGCCGACGCGGATCATGCGGGCGGCGTGGATGACGGCGTCCAGGCCGGACAGGCACACCTTGTTGACGATCTCCGCGGTGACGTTCCACGGCAGACCGGCCTTGATGGCGGTCTGGCGGGCCGGGTTCTGGCCGGCGCCGGCGAGGATGACCTGGCCCATGACGACGTGCTGCACGTCCTCGGGGGCGATGCCCGCGCGCTCGACGGCGTGGCGCACGGCGTGGGCGCCGAGGTCGACTGCGGTAAGCGGGGCCAGCGCACCGAGCATCTTGCCCTGGGGGGTGCGGGCGCCGGCGAGGATGACGACGTCGTCGGGGCTGGGGGTCGGGTTCACGGTCACGGGGTTCTCCACTCCATATGTCTTCAGGCGTTCTTCCGCAGCGTCCACTTTTACAGGCAACTTGGTACGGCGTCGGGGTTTCCGGGTTCGACGCCCCGGCGCCCACCCCTGAACGGGGCCGTGGACCGGCGCCGCGAGGTTCCGCCACCACGGCCGGGGCGGGCGCCGCCGGCGCCGCGCATGCGTCGGCGCGCGACCCGTCACCCCGCGGGGGCGTGCTCGCCGAGCTCGACGACGTAGGCGGCCTCCGTGCGTTCCTCCACGTCGGCGAGCGTGACGCCCGGGGCGAGGCGGCGGAGGATGAGGTGGCCGTCGCCGACATCGAAGCAGGCGAGGTCGGTGATGACGCGGTCGACGACGCCGGCGCCGGTCAGCGGCAGCGTGCACTCGCGGACGAGCTTCGGCGAGCCGTCGCGGGCGAGGTGGTCGGTGAGCACAACGACGCGCGGCGTGCCGGCGACGAGGTCCATCGCGCCGCCCATGCCCTTGGCCATCGCGCCCGGGATCATCCAGTTGGCCAGGTCCCCGTCCTGGGAGACCTGCATGGCGCCGAGCACCGCCATCGTGACGTGCCCGCCGCGGATCATGGCGAAGCTCGTGGCGCTGTCGAACACGGCGGCGCCGGGGATGAGGGTGACGGTCTGCTTGCCGGCGTTGATGAGGTCGGCGTCCTCCTCCCCCTCGTATGGGAACGGTCCCATGCCCAGGATCCCGTTCTCGCTCTGCAGCGTGACGCGCACGCCGTCCGGGATGTGGTTGGCCACCAGCGTGGGGATGCCGATGCCGAGGTTGACGTAGTCGCCGTCGCCGAGTTCGCGGGCGGCGATGGCCGCCATTTCGTCCCTGGTCCAGGTCATGTGGTCCTCCTTGTCGTCGATCGCGGCCGGACCGTCCTCTTCTCGATGGGCTTCTCCCGCGGCTCCGCGACGACGACGTGGCGGACGAACACGCCGGGGGTGTCGACGTCGTCGGGGTCGATCCCGCCGCGGTCGACCAGCTGCTCGACCTCGGCGATGGTCACGCGGCCGGCTGCGGCGCACAGCGGGTTGAAGTTCATGGCGGTGCGTCGGTAGCGCAGGTTGCCGTCGACGTCGCCGATGTGGGCGTGGACGAGGGCGAGGTCGGCGACGATGCCGCGCTCGCGCACGTAGGTGTGGCCGTCGAACTCCTCGTGTGGCTTGCCCTCCGCGACGACCGTGCCGACGCCGGTGGCGGTGTAGAAGGCGGGGATGCCCGCGCCGCCGGCACGCAGCCGCTCGGCCAACGTGCCCTGCGGGGTGAACTCGACCTCCAGGTCGCCGGAAAGGTAGCGCTCCGCGAACAGCCGGTTCTCGCCGACGTAGCTGGCGATGACCTTGTCCACCTGGTCGTTCTCCAGCAGGATGCCCAGGCCCTGCCCGTCGACCCCCATGTTGTTGCTGACGATGGTCAAGCCCCGGACACCGGTGTCGCGCAGCGCCTCCACCAGGTCGAAGGGCACGCCGCAGAGGCCGAAGCCGCCGACGGCGACGGTCATGCCGTCCCGGGCGTGCCCGGCGACGAGTGCGCGGACGTCGGTTCCGGCGATGGTCCCCATGGTCGCGGTCATCGGCTCACACCCATCCCAGGACCTTGGGCGCCATCTCGCGCAGCTCGACCTTGCGGACCTTGCCGGATGCGGTCATCGGGTACGAGTCGACGACGGTGACGTAGCGCGGAATCTTGTGGCGCGACAGCTTTCCGCGGGCGAACTCGGCGACCTGCTCGGCGGTGAGGTCGGGGGCTCCGTCGCGGAGGATGACCCACGCCATGATCTCCTCGCCGTACTTGTCGTCCGGCACGCCGATGACCTGGGCGTCGACGACGTCCGGGTGCGTGAACAGGAACTCCTCGATCTCGCGCGGGTAGATGTTCTCGCCGCCGCGGATGAGCATGTCCTTGATGCGGCCTGTGACGGAGACGTAGCCCTCGTCGTCCATGACGCCCAGGTCGCCGGTGTGCATCCAGCCCTCGGAGTCGATGGCCTCGGCGGTCTTCTCCGCGTGCTCCCAGTACTCCTTCATGACGGAGTAGCCGCGGACGACGATCTCGCCCTGCTCGTTGCGGGGCACCGGCTGCCCGGTCTCCTCGCAGATGATGGCGAGCTCGAGGTGCGGCATGACCTGGCCGACCGTGGAGACGCGCTTCTCCAGCGGGGCGTCGCGGCGGGTCTGCAGCGACACCGGGGATGTCTCGGTCATGCCATAGCAGATGGCGACCTCGGACATGTTGAGCTTGTCCATGACGTCGCGCATCGTCTTCGACGGGCAGGAGGTGCCGGCCATGATGCCGGTGCGCAGCGACGACAGGTCGTACGGCTGCCCGTACTCCTCGTGATCGTGCTGCTCCTCCAGGGCGCTGATGAACATGGTGGGCACGCCGTAGAGCGACGTGGCGCGGGCGGAGTGGACGGCCTTGAGCGTCTCGCGGGCCTTCGCCGTCGGCGCGGGGATGATGACGCACGCGCCGTGGGAGAAGATGTTGATGGTGCCGATGACCATACCGAAGGTGTGGAAGAACGGCACCGGCACGCAGACGCGGTCCTCCTCCGTGTAGCCGAGGAGCTCGCCAATGGAGAAGCCGTTGTTCAGCAGGTTGCGGTGCGTGAGCGTCGCCCCCTTGGGGAAGCCGGTGGTGCCGGAGGTGAACTGGATGTTCACCGCATCGTCCGGATCCACCCCCGCGACGTACTCCGACAGGTCCCCGACGTCGCCGTGGACGAAGTCGAACCATTCGGTGGAGCCGAAGTAGAAGACGTCCTCGACGTTGACGCCGCGCTGCTTGCGGGCCTCGTTGAGCATCGTACGGTAGTCGGAGTCCTTGTAGCGGCGGGCGGCGAAGATGCCCTTCACGCCCGCCTTGGCCAGGACGTAGTTGAGCTCGTGCTGGCGGTAGGCCGGGTTGATGTTGACCAGGATGAGGCCCAGGTGGTGGCAGGCGTACTGGACGACGAGCCACTCCCAGCGGTTCGTTGACCAGATGCCGACCCGGTCGCCCGGGCGGTAGCCGGCGTTCGCCAGGGACGTCGCCAGCGCCAGGACCTTGCGGTAGAGCTGCTGGTACGTCAGCGTCTTGTCGGCGTAGACGTCGATGACGGCGTAGCGGTCGGGGAAGCGCTCGACGATGCGGCGCAGGTTCTCGCCCAGCGTCTCGTTGCGCAGGGGCGCGGCGCCCTGCTCGACGCCGGCGCCGATGACGTGGGACAGGACGGTGCCGTCGTCGGCGATGTGCGTGCGGCCGTAGGGGGTCGGCTCGGTGCGCGTGGAGACGATGGTGGTGGTCGTGGTCATTGTGTGCTCCTAGTGTGTCGGGTGGTCGGTCGGTGTTGCGTTCACCGCGTCGGCGGCCGCGGCCCGCCGGGCGATGGCCTCGGCCTGGCGGAACAGCGGCGCGTCGACCATGCGGCCCTCGAAGCTGAACGCCCCGGCGTTGCGCCCGGCCTCGGCGAGGAGGCGGCGGGCACGGTCCGCGTCGGCGGGGGCCGGGCGGTACGCCTCCCGGATGACGGGGACCTGCGCGGGATGGATGCAGCAGGTGGCCGCGTAACCGAGCTCCGCGGCGTCCTCCGCCTCGGCGGCGAGGCCGACGGCGTCGGCGATGTCGAGGTGCACGGCGTCGAGG
>JAEWGK010000273.1 GCA_023388385.1 Actinomycetes bacterium
TAGCCTCAGAACTGACGACTTCCACGTCAGCCGACCAGCCTCAGAAAGGGGACAGGGATGAGCTCCCTCCGCACCCTCGCCTCCGCCCTCGCCGCCACCGCGCTCCTCGGCGCCGCGGCCGTGGGCCAGGCGCCCGCGGCATTAGCCGCGGCCGATGACGTCGCCGGGACCCCGGGCGGGGCACCCGCCATCACCACCGCCGACGCCTCCGTCGTCGACCGGGGCCCGCTTGGCCAGTCCGGCAAGTGGTACACCGACGGCGACGGCCGCACCTTCCTCACGGCGGGCGTCAACATGGTGTACAAGCACGATCCGTACACCCCGGAGGCCGCCGGCTTCGACGAGGCCGATGCGCAGTGGCTCGCCGACAACGGCTTCGACTCCGTGCGCCTGGGCATCATCTGGAAGGCTGTCGAACCCGAGCCCGGCGTCTACGACGACGCGTACCTGGACTCCATCCGCCGCACCGCCGACATGCTCGCGGACCACGGCCTGGCCGTCCTCGTCGACGCCCACCAGGACATGTACAACGAGCGCTTCGAGGGCGAGTTCGCCCCCGACTGGGCGGTCATCGACGACGGCGTGCCCAGCGTGCTCAAGGTCGGCTTCCCGACGAACCAGGCCGTCAACATCGGCCTGCTGCGGGCGTACGACAACTTCCTCATGAACCGGGAGGGCCCCGGCGGCGTCGGCCTGCAGGACCGCTACGCGGCGATGTGGTCCCACGTCGCGGAGCGCTTCGCGGATATGCCGGGCCTCATGGGCTTCGACATCATCAACGAGCCGTGGCCCGGCTCCGCCTATCCGCTGTGCTACCTGGCCGCCGGCGACTGCGGCCCGGCCGCCGATCGCCTGAACGAGCTGCACGACAAGGTCGGCCAGGCCATCGTCGCCAGGGCGCCCGAGGCGATCGTCCACTACGAGCCCTACTCCATGTGGAACATGGGCCTGAACACCCGCCCGGCCCGCCCGAACGTCCCGAACGCCGCGCTGAGCTGGCACGTCTACTGCCCGACGAACGCCATCGCCGGCACCTACCATGGCTGCGGCCTGCCGGATGGCGCGACGTTCGCCAACGCCGCCGAGCTCACCGCCGCACAGGACAGCGCGACGCTGCTGTCGGAGTTCGGCGCCACCGACGACGCCGGGACGCTCAACGGCGTCCTGGGCCTGGCGCGCAAGCACCTGACCGGCTGGCAGTACTGGTCCTACTGCGGCTGCGACGACCCGACCACGCAGAACCAGCGCGAGCAGGGCATCGTCGCCGACCCGACGGTCGAGGGCCCCGTCACCCCCGACGCGGTCAACCAGGCGAAGCTCGCCATCCTCGCCACCCCGCACGCCCGCGCCATCGCCGGCACCCCGACGTCGACGACGTGGGACGAGGCGGGGAAGGTCTACGAGGCGTCCTGGACCGCCGACCGCGTCGACGGCAACGGTGCCTTCCCGGCGGGCTCCGTCTCCGAGCTGGCGGTGCCGTCCGTCAACTACCCGGGCGGCTACCGCGTGGAGGTCACCGGTGGCCACGTCATCAGCGCCCCGAACGCCATGACGCTGCACGTCGCCTCCGACGGCACCGGGCCCGTCACCGTGAGGGTGCTGCCGGCGTAGTCCGCATCGTCGTGGGCGGCGGCGTCCCCTTCGTCCTCGAATGCCTCGAACAGCACTCGATCCAGGTGAATGCGGCCGAGGCGCTCGGCACCGAGCTCGCCCCCGGCGGCGGGCATGGCGCGCTTCGTGGCCAGCGAACCACCGAAGATGACGGCAAAAGGCCAGGTCGCGATCGGACTCTTCGGTGGTTGGTTGGCCACTTTCCGCAGTTTGCCGCGGGTGCGTGGATGCCGGGGGGCGTTGATCCTGTTCCGGCAGGTTCCGGCGCGCCCGGCAGAGTGGCGACTAGCTGAGGGCCGGCGTCTCCCACAGGTTCAGCGTGGTGCCGATGCCCTTGGCGCGCGCGTTCTCCACGATGTCGTGCGCCCAGGCGACATCCTCGACAGGCATGCCGCCGATGGAGTAGCAGAAGATCTGCTCGTCGTTCTCGCGGCCGGGGGCGCGGCCGGCGGCGATGTCGCCGATGTTGACCAGGCGCTCCTTCGGCAGCGTGCCTTCGTCGGCCATGTCCCACCACCGGTTTCCGGGGATGCCGAGCAGGCGTTCGTAGGTGACGCCGGGGCCGTTTTCGTTGAACCATTCCTCGTACAGGCCGGTGTAGTCGACGACGAGGTTGGCGTCGTCGGAGAGGATGAAGTCGTCGTCGAAACGCGCTGCCGCGGGGCACAGGACGAGCGCACCCGGCTTGAGCCACTCCCGCTTGAAGTACGGGAACCCCGACGGGCCGTCCTGGGAGGTCGACGTGCCGGCGATGAGGATGTCGGAGCCCTCGATGGCCGCCTGCTCGGAATCGACGATCTCCACCGACTCGAGCTGCGGGTACTTCTCCCGGAAGTACTCGGCGACGCGCTGGGTCGACTTGGGGGAGCGGCCCTTGATCTTCAGCGTCCGGATGCCCGGGCGCTGCGAGATCGCGGCGTCGACGATGGTGCGGCTCATGACGCCCGGGCCGATGATGCCGACGGTCTCCGCGTCCTTCACGGCCAGGTGCTTGACGCCGACCCCCGGCACCGCCCCGGTCCGGTAGGCCGACAGGAGGTTGGCGGACATGATGGCCGTCGGCGCGCCGGTGACCGCGTCGTTGAGCACGAACACGTGGATGGAGCGGGGCAGATCATGCTCGCGGTTGTCCGTGTTCGAGCCGTACCACTTCACGCCGGAGGCTCGGAAGCGGCCGCCCAGGTACGCCGGCATGGCCATGAAGCGGCGGTCGGGGCCGTTCGCCGGCATGCCCTCGTGCTCCGGGTGGTCGGGGAAGTTCACCTGGGCGCCGTGGGAGTTCGCCGAGGCGCCGGCCATGCGGTAATCACCGTCGGCCAGGAGGATGAGCGTCTCCTCCATCGTCTCCACGCAGGCGGCGGAGTCGGTGACGCCCGCCTTGATCATGTCGGGCTCGGAGAGGTACAGGAAGTCGATGCGGGGCATGCCGTCGTACGGGTCGCGGGTCATGGCGTCCTTTCGGTCGGGGTCGTGGTCGTCGCTGGGGTGGTTCGGGTGCGGGTGGGCCTTCCGTCGTCGCGCCGCGGGGTTCGCGGCGGTCCATGCTCCATCGTGCCGGGGCGGGGGTTCCTGCGCAGGGTTTCGGAGGGACCATAGCTGCCGGTGGACGGTTGCTCGGCCGGCGGCGGAGCTGCGTGCTGTGCGGCAGCGTGGCCCGGCGGCGGACGGGCCGAGCACACTGCGCTTCGTGGCCAGCGAACCACCGCGCGTAACGACGAAATCCCTGGTCACGATCGGCCTGTGCGGTGGCTCGCTGGCCACTTTCCGCGGTTTGCCCGTGGACGACGCGCATACGCGAGCGCACCGGCACGACTCCAGGTGCGTACGCACACGACGACGGCCCCGCGCCCGGGAAATCCGGGGCGGGGCCGTCGCCGTCAGTCCGCCGTCACGTGGCAGGTGCGCCGGCCGAGGCCGGGGGAGGGGAGCACCGACTTAGCAGTCGAAGTACATCTCGAACTCCTGCGGGGTCGGGCGCAGGCGCGTCGGGGCGATCTCCTTGTCGTACTTGTAGGAGATGTAGGTCTCCAGCAGGTCCTCGGAGAAGACGTCGCCCTCCTGGAGGAACTCGTTGTCCTCCTCGAGCGCCTTGAGGGAGGCCTCCAGGGAGGTGGGCGCCTGCGGGATGTCCGCGGCCTCCTCCGGCGGGAGCTCGTAGAGATCCTTGTCGACCGGGGCGTGCGGCTCGATGCGGTTCTTGATGCCGTCCAGGCCAGCGAGCATCATCGCGGCGAACGCCAGGTACGGGTTGGCCGACGGGTCCGGCGCGCGGAACTCGAGGCGCTTGGCCTTCGGGTTGGAGCCGGTGATCGGGATGCGGACCGCGGCGGAGCGGTTGCGCTGCGAGTACACCAGGTTGATCGGTGCCTCGAAGCCCGGGACCAGTCGGTGGTAGGAGTTCAGCGTCGGGTTGGTGAACGCCAGGACCGCGCCGGCGTGCTCAAGGATGCCGCCGATGTAGTAGCGGGCCAGGTCGGACAGGCCCGCGTAGCCGGCCTCGTCGTGGAACAGCGGCTTGCCGTCCAGCCACAGGGACTGGTGGGCGTGCATGCCGGAGCCGTTGTCGCCGGCGAGCGGCTTCGGCATGAAGGTGGCGGCCTTGCCGTGCAGCCACGCGGTGTTCTTGATGATGTACTTGAAGGACTGCAGGTCGTCGGCGGCGTGCAGCAGGGTGTTGAACTTGTAGTTGATCTCCTGCTGGCCGCCGGTGCCGACCTCGTGGTGGGCGCGCTCGAGGGCGAAGCCCGCGTTGTGCAGGTTCTTGCACATCTCGTCGCGCAGGTCCTGGTAGTGGTCGTACGGCGCGGTCGGGAAGTAGCCGCCCTTGACGCGGGTCTTGTAGCCCAGGTTGGCGGAGCCGTCCGGGTTCTCGTCCTTGCCGCGGTTCCACCAGCCCTCGACGGAGTCGACCTCGTAGAAGCCGGTGTTCATCTCGGTGGCGTAGCGGACCTTGTCGAAGAGGTAGAACTCCGCCTCGGCACCGAAGAAGCAGGTGTCGGCGATGCCGGTGGAGGCGAGATACTCCTCGGCCTTGCGGGCGACGTTGCGCGGGTCGCGGGAGAACGGCTCGTGCGTGAACGGGTCGTGGACGAAGAACTTGACGTTCAGGGTCTTCGCCTTGCGGAACGGGTCGATGCGGGCGGTCTGCAGGTCGGGCAGCAGCGCCATGTCGGACTCGTCGATGGTGGTGAAGCCGCGGACCGAGGAGCCGTCGAACGCCAGACCCTCGGCGATGGCGTCTTCGTCGAAGGCGGACGCCGGCACCGTGAAGTGCTGCTCGTGGCCCGGCACGTCGGTGAACCGGACGTCGACGAACTCGACGCCCTCGTCCTTGATCTTCTTGGCGATGTCTTCAGGGGTGAAACCCACGTCGGCTCCTAGCTGTGGTTTCTGGCTGGGTACTGAAATGAAATTATGGACTGCGTATTTCCCGACCGGTTCCGCCCTGTTAACCGGATGTAACGCCGTGTGTGGCGTGTGTCACATTGTCGCGGGTCCGGAATCGGGCCGCCGGGGGACCGGGATGGCCGGGAGGGCCGCCGCCGTAATGTCAATTTCCCTGTGGTTCACCGTACCCGCACCCGCGGCCGTCCGCCTTCGATCACGGGGCATCCGGGGCTGAAACATGCCGGAAACGTGCCCATCGTCCTGGATCGGGCCGGGCGAATCCCACCCGCTAGACTGTCCGCATGGCCGAGAAGCGAAGCTGGCTCGAAGGACCCCAGGTCCCGGGCGAATACGACGACCCCACGCACGAATCCGAGTACCCGGGTCAGACGCTGGGCCTCACCCGTTCCGGCCCCGGCTCCCGCGCGAGTCTGGGGCGGCGTCTGTTCGGGATGCTCGTCGACTGGTTCGTCTCGATGCTCATCGCGCAGGTCTTCTACCTCGTAATCGGCCCGGATCCGAAGCAGATCGAGCAGTTCGGCGACCCGTTCATCGCGTGGCAGTCCTTCACCGTGACGTGGACCGCCATCGTGTTCTTCTTCCTGGGCACCATCTCGGTCTGGCTGTTCGCGCGCACGCCGGGGCAGGCGGTCATGCGCATGGGCGTCGCCCGCATCGACGCGGCCGAGCGCGTCGGCCTGTGGCGGGCCGCCGTCCGCTCGGCGCTGACGCTCATGCTGCTGCCGCCGGTCGTCCAGGACACCGACGGCCGCGGGATGCACGACCGCGCCACGGGCACCGCGGTCATCCTCGGGTGACGCTTGACGACGCGGACCCCGCCGGTCCAGGTCCATGACCTGGCCCGGCGGGGTCCCTTTCATGTGGGGGAGAGGCTGCGTCGCGGTGCGGCTGGGATGCGGTGAGGCTGCGTCGCCGTGCGGCGGTGGTGCCGCCGCCACGGCTACATCAGCATGACGATGAGCACCTGGGCGAGGATGATCTTCAGGATCATCGCCATTGGGTAGACGGTGGCGTAGCCCATGCTGGGCAGCTCGTTCTTCGTCAGGTCGTTGACGTAGGTGAGCACGGCGGGGTGCGTCTGCAGGCCCGCGAGGATGCCGGCGGACTGGCCGAAGGGGATCTTCAGCACCTTGTGGCCGATGATGAGCGTCAGCAGGGCGGAGGACAACGCCAGGATGGCGGCCAGGCCCAGGACGACGAGCGACGACGGGTTGGACAGCGCGTCGCGGAAACCCGCGCCCGCGGTGGTGCCGATTCCGGCGAGGAACAGCGCCAGGCCCATCTGGCGGAACGCCAGGTTCGCGGAGTACGGGATGGGCCAGACCAGCGGGCCGGTGCGGCCCAGGGCGCCGAGCACCAGCGCGACGACCAGCGGGCCACCGGCGGAGCCGAGGGTCAGGGTGACGCCGCCCGGAATCGGCAACGGGATCATGCCGACCAGGACGCCGAGGAGCAGACCGAGGACCATGGGCAGGAGGTTGACGTCGGAAAGCTTCTTGTAGGAGTCGCCGAAGAAGCGCGTCGCCTGGCCGATGTGCTCCGGGGCGGCGACGACGCGCACGCGGTCGCCGAGCTCCAGCTTCATGTCCGGGGAGGCGACCATGTCGATGTCGCCGCGGCGGACGCGGGTGATGACCATGCCGTGGATGCGCTTGTGCAGCTCCGACAGAGGCACGCCGCACACGGCCTCCGAGGAGACGAAGATGCGGCGGAAGTCGAGGCGGCCGTCGCTCGTCGGGTCGCCCGGCAGGAGCTCGCCGATGTGCTTCGCGGCGTTGTCGATCTCCTCCTCCGTGCCGACGACGGAGAGGATGTCGCCCGGCTCCACCGTATCGTCGTCCTCCGGGACGAACAGGCGGCCCTTGTGCTCGATGCGCGATATGGAGAAGTCCAGGCCGTAGACGGCGGCCATCGCGCCGACCGTCGGCAGGCCCGCGGTCGTGACCTCGACGCGGCGGGAGTGCAGCGGCAGCGCGGCGACGCCGGCGTCGATGGCCTCCTGGTCGTGATCGACGCGGAAGACCTTCGCCATGATGGCGATGGACGCGATGACGCCCAGGACGCCGATGGGGTAGGCCAGCGAGTAGCCGATGACCGGCATGGCCACGACCTCGCTCAGGTTCTGCCCGTCCTTCACCAGTCCCGGCAGCGTGTCGACGACCGCGGCCAGCGCCGGGGTGTTCGTCAGCGCGCCGGTGAACGTGCCGGCTCCCTCCGCCTTGTCGATGGGCATGAGGGTGACGCAGATCCACGCGATGATCGCCAGCAGCACCAGGACCCCGGCGCCGAACAGGTTGTGCTTGATGCCGCGCGACCTCAGGCTGCGGAAGAACTCCGGGCCCGATTCCAGTCCGATGGTGTAGACGAAGAGCGCCAGGCCCACGATGTAGACGATGGGTGGCAGCTCGATGCCGGGCTCCGCGGTGGCGAAGCCCAGACCGACGAAGAGCACCGCGGCGACGCCGAGCTTGAATCCGCCGATGCGGATCTGCCCCAGCGCGATGCCGATGCCCATGATGACCAGCAAGGCCAGCAGGTTGTTCTCCACGAGTAGTTGCACGGCCCCATACTGGCACATGCGAACGCCCGGGTTCGCGCCGAGCGACGGCAGTTCGACGTTCACCTGCGGATTCGTGGTATCCATTGCCGAAGGTTGTCGCATGACGGAAACATCCCGGACATGGCCGGTGTCCGGAAAGGGGTCGAGCGCACCCCGCGCATGCGACGGCGCCGCGGTCCCGGGGAAACGGGGACCGCGGCGCCGTGGACGAGGGGCAGGAGGCTCCTAGCCGCGCTTGGTGCGCTGCGCGGCGCGGCGGGCGCGGCGGTTTATGCCGGCCATGTGGTTCGGGTTGCCGCCACCCGGGAGCGGGCCGCCGGGCAGGCCGGCGCGGGCGCCGCGGATGCCGTCCATGGACGCGAGACGGGACTGCAGCTGGTTGGCCTGGTCCTTGTTGTAGTTGCGCGGGTAGCGCAGCAGCTCGCGCTGCAGCTTCTTCACGGGGACCTGGCCCTCGCCGGTGCCGACCATGATCTCGTAGATCGGGGTCTCGCCGACGAAGCGGGCGAGGGTCTTCTTCTCCTTGGCCATCATGGAGCGCACGCGGCCCTCGTCGCCCTCGCCGACTAGGACGATGCCCGGGTTGCCGACGACGCGGTGGACGGCGTCCATGTGCTGGTTCGCCTGCACGCCGGTCTTGACGTGCCAGACGATGCCGACGCCGGAGCGCAGGTTGTCCAGCGCCCACGCGGCCGCGCCGGCCTGGCCCTCCGCCTCGCCGTACACGGTGGCCTCGATGCGCTTGGAGAAGATCCACATCGCCAGCATGAAGCCCAGCGAGATGCCCAGCAGCGGCAGGAACCAGGCCCAGAAGCCGCCGAGGAGCAGGCCGATGATGAGCAGGACCACGATCGGCGCCAGGAAGCCCGCCAGCATATACGGGATGAGCTTCTTGTCGCGTTCCTTCTGAAGCTTGAACGCCTGCCACAGCTGCCCGCGGGTCTGCCGCCGCTTTTCGCGCTTCGCCTCGCGGACCGCCTTCTTCCGCGCCTTCGCGTCCTTGTCGCTCGCCATCATGAGGCCCGATTCTAGGGTATGGCCCGACGCACCGGGATACCGAGGCCCCCGTCCGCGCGGCGTGTGCGGGCGGCTACGCCGTCGCCGTCGCGGAGTCGGCGCGGTCGGCGGTGACGCGTCGACGGCGGAAGGCCGAGACCGCGGTGTCGCGGGAGGCGCCGTGGCGGCGCAGGAGGGCGGAGGCCTCCTGCAGCGCGGTCTCCTCGCCGCCGGCGGCGAGCTCGGAGAGGTTCTCCGGCAGCTCCTCGCCGCGCGAGGCCAGCGCGCGGGCATAGAGGCGGCCGGCGCGGTACGAGGAGCGGACCAGCGGGCCGGCCATGACGCCGTGGAAGCCGATCTCCCGGGCGGCCTCGGACAGCTCGACGAACTCCTCCGGCTTCACCCACCGGTCGATGGGATGGTGCATCGCGGACGGGCGCAGGTACTGCGTGATGGTCAGGATGTCGCAGCCGGACTCGTGCAGGGCGCGCATCGCGTCGAGGATCTCCTCGTGCGTCTCGCCCATGCCGAGGATGAGGTTGGACTTGGTCACCATGCCGGCTCGGCGGGCGCGGGAGATCATCTCCAGCGAGCGCTCGTAGCGGAAGGCCGGGCGGATGCGCCTGAAGATGCGCGGTACGGTCTCCAGGTTGTGCGCGAAGACCTCCGGCTTGGCCTCGAAGACCGCCTCGGCGGCCTCCATGTCGCCGCGGAAGTCGTCGACGAGCAGTTCGACGCCGGTGTTGGGGTTCAGCTCGTGGATCTGGCGGCAGGTCTCCGCGTACAGCCACGACGCACCGTCGGGCAGATCGTCGCGGGCGACGCCCGTGACGGTGGCGTAGCGCAGGCCCATCTCGCGGACGTTCTCCGCCACGCGGCGGGGCTCGTCGCGGTCCAGCGGCTCCGGCTTGCCCGTGGCGATGTTGCAGAAGTCGCAGCGGCGCGTGCACTGGTCGCCGCCGATGAGGAACGTCGCCTCGCGGGACTCCCAGCACTCGAACAGGTTCGGGCAGTTGGCCTCCTGGCACACCGTGTGCAGGGAGGATCCGGCGACGCGCTTCTTCATCGCCTTGTACTCCGGACCCGTCTTCGCCGTCGTCCGGATCCAGTCCGGCTTGTGCTCGATCGGCGTCTCGGCGTTCTTCGCCTCGATGCGCAGGAGGCGGCGGCCATTGGGTGCTTCAGCCATGCGGCCAGTCTACAGATCGTGACTGATAACCGGCAGTGTACCGTCGAGTGCTCGACTGATAGCCTCGACCATCGGCTTGCGCATGTCCTCCACCGTGACGTCGCGGCCCAGCTCCTCCGACAGCGACGTCACGCCGGCGTCGGCGATGCCGCACGGCACGATGTGGCCGTAGTACTCCAGCGTGTTGTCGCAGTTGAGCGCCAGCCCGTGCATCGTGGCGCCGTGGGTCACGCGGATGCCCAGCGCCGCGACCTTCCGCGCCGGCTTCACCACGCCGCCGCGCACACCCGCGGGGAACCAGACGCCGGAGCGGCCGTCGACACGCCCGGCGTCGGTCAGCCCCAGGCCATGGACGACGTGGATGATGGCCTCCTCGATGCGCCGCACGTAGTCGACGACGTCCATCGGCTCCGCCAGCTTCACGATCGGGTAGCACACCAGCTGCCCCGGCCCGTGCCACGTGATGCGCCCGCCGCGATCCACCTTCACCACGGGCATGCCGTTGTCGGGCATGTCCTCCGGCTGGGTGCGCTTGCCGGCCGTGTACGTGCTGGGGTGCTGCAGCGTCCACAGCTGGTCCGGCATGTCGCCGGCGGCGACGGCCTCCGCGGCCTCCTGCTGACGGCGCCACGTCTCCTCGTAGTCCACGACGCCGAGGTCGTGGACTGCCAGGGGCTCCCGCGAGGCGCGGATCGGCGCCTCCGCGGCGCGGTGCGGTCGCGCGGGCCTGTCGCCGGCGGCCGGGTCGGGGGTTGCGGGTGATGCGGTCATGCGGACCATCGTAGGTGCGCGCCGCGCGGTGCGTTGCGACGCCCGCGACCGCAATCCCCGGGCACGGGGCCCCGGGCGCGGGGCCCGGGGCGCGAGGTCCGGCCTAGAGGTCCAGGTCGGAGCCGAAGTTGCCGACCTGCAGGCGATCGACGACCGTCGTCATGAACCGGCCGGCGTCGGCGCCGTCGATCAGGCGGTGGTCGTAGGTCAGCGGCAGGAACGCCATCGCGCGGATGGCGATGGAGTCGTGGTCGCCGTCGGAGATCACGACCGGGCGCTTGCGGATGACGCCCGTGCCCGTCATCGCCGCCTGCGGCGGGACGAGGATCGGGGTGTCGGTCAGGGCGCCCTCGGAGCCGATGTTCGTGATGGTGAACGTGCCGCCCGCGATGTCGTTCGGGGTCAGCTTGTTGTGGCGCGCGCGGTCGGCGATGTCGGCGATGGCCTTGGCCAGCTCCGGCAGCGTCATGTCCTGCGCGTCGTGGATGACCGGGGAGAGCAGCCCGCGCTCGGTGTCCACGGCGATGCCGAGGTTCACCTTCTCGTGGTACGTGATCTCCTTCGTCTCGTCGTTCCAGGAGGCGTTGATGTTCGGGTGGGACACCAGGGCCTCGACGACGGCCTTGGCGAAGAACGGCAGGAACGTCAGCTTGATGCCGTGCTTCTCCTCGAACGCCTTCTTGGACTCGGAGCGCAGGGCCCAGACCTCGGACATGTCGACCTCGTGGACCTGGGTCAGCTGGGCGGCCTCGTGCAGCGACGCGTGGGTCGTCTTCGCGGTGATCTCGCGGATGCGGTTGACGCGCTTGGTGGTGCCGCGCAGATCCGCCATCTCCGGGCGCACGCCCTTCGTGGACGCGTTGGACTTCGGGGCCTCGTCCTTCGCCGGCTCCTCCGCGGCACCGGCCTCGGCGGCCTTGGCGGCCTTGAGGACGTCCTGCTTGCGGATGCGGCCGCCGATGCCCGAGCCCTCGACCTCGGACAGGTCGACGCCGTGCTTGTCGGCCAGCTTGCGGACCAGCGGGGTGACGTACGGGACCTTCTTGTCGTTCTCGGCCTCGTCCTTCTTCGGTTCCGGCTTCTTCTCGGCCTTTTCCGCGGACTTCCGGCCCGGCTGCTCGTCGGCGGACTCGCCGGACTTGGCCTCCTTCTGCTCGGCCTTCTTCTCCGCGGCCTCCTTGCCCTCGGAGTCGGAGACATCATCGGACTTCGTGGAGTCCTCCTTCGGCGCGGCGTTCTCGTCTCCGATGCGGGCGATGACGGCGCCGACGTCGACGGTGTCGTCGACCTCGGCCAGGATCTCGACCAGGGTGCCGGCGACCGGGGACGGGACCTCGGTGTCGACCTTGTCGGTGGAGACCTCCAGCAGCGGCTCGTCGACCTCGACGTGGTCGCCGACCTCCTTCAGCCAGGTGGTGATAGTGCCTTCCGTTACGGACTCGC